>JAEZJD010000202.1 GCA_023436425.1 Bacteroidota bacterium
CTGTTTGCCGACCAGGTAACGACCGTTGCCCGTGAAGTAGGCGTGGAGGGTAGATTGGGCGGACAGGCAAGTGTGCCAGGTGCTTCCGGGATCTGGAAGAACCTCACGGAAAATGTTAATCAGCTTGCAGAAAACCTTACTACTCAGGTACGTGCGATTTCTGATGTGGCGTCCGCGGTGACCAAAGGAGACCTCACGCAAATGATCCGCGTGGAAGCGCAGGGAGAAGTGGAAGAGTTGAAGGATACCATTAATCAGATGATTGCAAACCTCAGAGAAACAACACTGCGTAATCAGGAGCAGGATTGGCTGAAGTCGAACCTGGCGCAATTCACTCAAATGTTGCAGGGGCAAAAAGATCTGAACACGGTTACCCGTCGCATCCTGTCGGAGCTTGCTCAGGTGGTAAATGCACAGAAAGGAATGTTTTACATTCTGGAGCAGGATGAAGATCTGCAAAATGAAAAACTAAAGCTTTTTGCCGCAT
This sequence comes from Bacteroidota bacterium, assembly GCA_023436425.1. Lineage (GTDB taxonomy): Bacteria > Bacteroidota > Bacteroidia > Chitinophagales > Chitinophagaceae > Flavisolibacter. The sequence continues at coordinate 488 of JAEZJD010000202.1, forward strand.
ACGCTTACGGAAACGAGCTGGAATTGCAAGAGGAGTTCAAACTCGGAGAAGGGTTGGTCGGGCAAGTGGCAGTAGAAAAAGAAAGAATTCTATTAACGAATGTGCCACCAAAATACGTGCAGATAAAATCCGGCCTCGGACAGGCTGCACCTTTGAATTTGATTGTGCTGCCTGTGCTCTTTGAATCCCAAATCAAAGCTGTTATCGAACTTGCTTCTTTCGATCCGTTTAGCGAAACGCACCTGGACTTCCTTAGTCAGCTCACAGAATCCATCGGAATCGTATTGAATACGATTGAGGCAAATTCAAGAACAGAAGACTTGCTTGCGCAATCACAGTCTCTTGCGGAAGAACTGAGACGAACTAACGAAGAACTGCAGGACAAAGCCCACCTTCTCGTGAAACAAAAAGAGGAAGTGGAGGCAAAGAACAAAGAGGTGGAGGAAGCAAGAAAGTCGCTCGAAGAAAAGGCAGAGCAGCTGCAACTTACTTCCAAATACAAATCCGAATTCCTGGCGAATATGTCGCACGAATTGAGAACACCATTAAATTCATTGCTCATTCTTGCGCAGCAGCTTTACGAAAACCAGGAAGGAAACCTGTCGGAAAAGCAAGTGCGGTATGCCAAAACAATTCACAGTTGTGGCGATGATCTTATCCAATTGATTAATGACATTCTCGACCTATCAAAAATTGAATCGGGATACATTTCAACAGACTTCATTAATGTTCGTTTCAACGAAATCACATCGTTTGTTGAAACGACATTCAAACACGTTTCCGAAAGTAAGAACCTGAAGTTTAATATAGAAGTGGATGAAAATCTTCCTGATTTTCTTGAGACCGACGTGCAGCGATTAAACCAGATCTTAAAAAATCTGCTCTCCAATTCATTCAAGTTTACGGAAAAAGGCAGCGTGAAATTCCGCATATACGAAGCGCACCATAATTGGAAAATAGCCAACCCGACGCTTGATGCCGCAGATCGTGTTGTTGCTTTTGAAATCAAGGACACAGGAATTGGAATTTCGAAGGATAAGCACAAAATCATCTTCGAATCCTTCCAACAGGCAGAAGGTTCTACTTCGCGGAAGTATGGCGGTACCGGTCTCGGACTGTCTATCAGCCGCGGATTAGCAGACTTGCTTGGAGGTTCTATTGAGCTGGAAAGCGAGGTTGGTCACGGCAGCACATTTACCTTGTTCCTGCCGCTGGATTATAATCCGAATGGACCTAAAAAGGAGAAACAGTCGCTGCTGACAGCTCCGGTTGCCAAGCCTGCACGAACGGAAGAGCAAAAAGTACCTGTGAGTTCGCATAAAGTAGCCGAAACCAAGGAAGCGCTTAATGAAATCATTAACGAAGCAGGCGATGATCGCAACAACATTTTGGCAACGGACAAGGTGGTGCTTGTGGTGGAAGACGATATTCGTTTTGCGAAGATTATGATTGAAAAAGCACATGAGTTAAATATGAAGGTGGTGGTCGCCACGGGGTTTGGAGATGTATTCGATTTGACGAACAAATACAATCCGATTGCCGTTACGCTTGATGTGAAACTGCCTGACGGCAGTGGCTGGAGAGTTCTGGATCTGTTTAAAAACGACATCAACTTCCGTCACATACCTGTGCACCTCATCTCCGGTGAGGAAAACCGCCTGCTGGCTATGCAGCGCGGAGCCAGAAGCTTTCATTTGAAACCATTGAAAGCCCAGGCTTTGGATGTGTTATTTAAAGATATAGTCAATTATAACGAACGGAAACCAAAACGTTTGCTGATTGTAGAAGACAATGATCTGGATTCATCCCAAATTGCCAAAATCGTTGATAACAACTCTCTGGTGGCTATGGACATTGCAGCCAATGCCAAAGAGGCCTTTAAGCTGATAAAGGACAATTCATACGATGGAATTATTGTGGATTATATGCTGCCGGATATTGAGGGAATGGATTTTGTGGTACAGTTAAACAACAACAAGAAGCTGTTCATGGTGCCGGTATTGATCTACTCGGCAAAAGATTTTACCCAGAAAGAAAGAACCCAGCTGAAGCAATATGCCAACCGGGTGATTTTGAAAGATGTAAAATCGCTTGAGTTTTTGCTGGAGGAAGTTGTACTCCACCTTCATCTCAATCACAAAGAACTGTTGCCGGAGCAGCAAAAGATCATTGAAAATTTGCGGTCGCGGGAAGACGTTTTGTCTGGTAAAAACGTTCTGGTAGTGGATGACGATGTTCGAAACCTGTTCGCACTCACAACGGCATTTGAGCGGTATAACATCAACACGATAACAGCTGAAAGTGGTAAAGAAGCAATTAACATCCTGAGCGAAAACAGTAGAATAGACATGGTGCTGATGGATATAATGATGCCCGAGATGGATGGCTACGAAACCACAGAAAAAATCAGGCGTGAACACAAGAACAGCAGTTTGCCGATAATAGCAGTGACTGCAAAGGCCATGAAAGGCGATCGTGAAAAATGTATTGAAGCAGGTGCTTCTGATTATATCACCAAACCGGTCAAGATTGATCAATTATTATCGCTGATGAGGGTTTGGTTGTATAAATAAGAAATCGTGAATCGGGTTTGTTACATACGCATTCACGGTTAAAACTGCCGATTGAAAAGAAAGTACTCATGGAAGTGATGACATCAGAGACGGAAACAAAGAAGGACATTAAAATTCTGGTTGTGGACGATAGAGAAGATAATCTCTTTTCTATTGAAACAATTTTGGAAAAGGACGGCTATACGATTGTAAAGGCGAATTCGGGACGTGCTGCACTGAAAATATTGTTGCACGAACAGGACTTTACTTTGATTTTGATGGATGTGCAAATGCCGGATATGAACGGCTTCGAAACTGCATCGCTCATTTATGAACGTGATAAGCTTAAAGAAATTCCTATCATCTTCATCACAGCGCACAATACTGATGATGAAAACATGTACAAAGGCTACAAGATGGGCGCTGTGGACTTTATTTACAAGCCCATCAATCCTGATCTGCTACGCTTTAAAGTAGGTGTGTTTGCGGAGCTGTACAGAAAAAACAAGCAATTATCCGAACAGGAAAAGGAGCTGAAACAAACGAACCAGGACCTTGCAAGGGAAGTGGACGAGCGGCGCATAAAAGAAGAAAAAATTAAGCTGCTGAATGAGCAGCTGGTGGAAAACAATCTGAATTTAGAAGCGACCGTTGAAGAACTGGATCGCTTCGCCTATGTTGCCTCACACGACCTGCAGGAACCGCTCAGGAAAATTAAAGTGTTCAGCGATAGAATCCTGATGAAGCTGGAGGCTGTAGACCCCGACGTGAAGCACTCGCTGGAAAAGATCGTGAAAGCTTCTGAGCGAATGCAAATCCTGATAAGTGATCTGTTGAAGTTCTCCCGTGAAACCAGCGGCGACGAAAATTTTTCCGCGATAAAATTAAACGATCTCTTGCTCGATGTTTTATCTGACCTTGAAGTTGACATCGAAAAATCAAGAGCAGTGATTACGATACAGCCACTTCCGCAAATAATGGCCGTCCCAAATCAGATCAGGCAATTGTTTCAGAACCTTATTTGCAACAGTCTGAAGTTCCGCCGTGATGAAGTGCAGCCTGTCGTACGCATCTATCCGGCGCCTAACGACCGGGAAGGGTTTTCGTCCATTGTCCTGGAAGACAACGGTATTGGCTTCGACCAAAAATATGCGGAGGATATTTTTGTGGTCTTTAAACGACTTCACAGCTACCACGAATTTCAGGGAAGCGGGGTGGGACTCTCCATTTGTAAAAAGATTGTCGAGCGCCATCAGGGCAGCATACGGGCCGAAGGGAAAATAAATGAAGGATCAAAATTTTTCATTGAGCTACCTGCGTTCACCGATAGTGTCGCTGCTGAAAAGGGAACTACCATTTCTCTCCAAACTGAAAGGAATGAACTTGAAGTTGCGGACTAATTCGCAGCTTTTTTTCTGTTCTGTTTTCTCATTATTTAAATTTACCCTTCAAACCCTTACATGAAACCAAAAACAACCTTCTGGCAGCGTATAGGCCTGCATGACTGGTTTTTAAAAAAAGAAGCAACACAGGTGAAGGAAGGACCTGTGACACTTACCCCAAACGATGTTTATCACTACATAGTAGAAAAGTTCAACGAGTCGGTTAAAACATTATCGTTCGCGAACAGGGTTGTTTTTTATCACGAATACATCATCTGCTTTAATCCCATCGATTACCAGGAATTCATGGATAACAAGAAAGGAATTTTTGGATTAATTGTACAGGAGTCGCTTAAAAAAATATATGCGCATTTAAAAGAGCTGCGTTCGTTAGGCAAAACTGTGGAACCATCGAGCAATCGCTGGGTGTTTCGGTTTGTATCTAACGCAGAATACACCCGCGGCGACATGAGTTTTATCGGAAAACTATTGCCCGACAGCGGTCATCAAAAAGAAGAAAACCTACGCGTCACCTTCATTCCGCGTCAAACGGGAATTGCTGAAACATTTGACATTAATCCTGAAATACTTAAAGGCTTTACTTTCTACAGCGAAGGCTATTACGAAGTGCCATATCAGGAAGATTTAGTGTATGATGACAAGCAGGTGAAAAAAAGTTTACGCTCCGTTCGTGCCCGTCTCGAAACTATTGTTCCCGATAAAGCGTTTTCAGGAAAAAAGGTGGAGTTCCTGATGAAAGATGATGAGATCACCGTGTCGGGAAAAGAAGAAACGAAGGAAGAGCCATCCATCTTCAAAATTCCGTCTGAGTGGGTGAATACGCCTCATCTTAAAATTCGGTATAACAAGGACGACGGTAAATTTTTCATTACATCCTTCGGTGAAAAAACGGTGGTGAATGAAAAAGAAATTCCGCGGAGCGAAGCAGACAATCCAAATTGGTCTGATCTGCCGATTAATTCGCGAATTGTTCTAAATGGCATAGTTGGCATAAATATTTTCAACTCATAGCTATGACAGCATTTTTGTCCATTGCGTTACTTGGTATTTGTGTGTTGATGCTCATTGCACATTTTGGAGAAATCAAAAAATCCCACCAGGATAATGGCTGAAAACTTAATTGGTAATACGGACACCGGTCGGATGCGGGACAACAACGAGGACGCCTTCATTGCAGAAAAAATTTGGAATGGCGAACTGATGGCGGCATGTGTGATTGATGGAGTAGGAGGATACGAAGGCGGGGAGGTGGCTGCGGGCATTGCACGCGAAGTGATTTTGGAACATTTGGAGCACCACACGGAAGATGTATTGGCTACCATGAAAGAAGCTGTGGCAGCAGCAAACGAAAAGATTTACAACGAAAAAATTCAGAACAAGGAACGGCAAAGCATGGCTTGTGTGCTGACGCTGGCCGTTGCGGATATAACAAATAATCAGTTTTGGTATGCCCACATCGGCGACACGCGGTTGTACTTGTATCGAGATAGTTCGCTCGTGAAGGTGACAAAGGATCATTCTTTTGTTGGCTATCTGGAAGACAGCAAACGCCTTTCAGAAAGCGAAGCCATGCGACATCCGAAGCGCAATGAAATAAACAAAGCCCTTGGTTTTGATCCAAATATGGCGCGGCAGCCGGATTATATGGAAACGGGACAATCTCCTTTTCTCCCCGGCGATTTGTTGCTGCTGTGCAGCGATGGTCTCACCGATCTGGTGGACAGTAACACGATCGCTTCAATTCTTGAAACAAAAAATTCGCTTCAACAAAAATCTCACGCACTGATAGATGCTGCAAACGATGCAGGTGGAAAAGACAACATTACCGTGGTGCTCGTGCAGAACGACAAGGCTCCTGTTCAGCATCACGCGACCAAACCTGTTACTTTAAAAAAAAAGGACGTACAACAGGAAGAACCCGGAAAAGAAACTGAACCCCCGCTCATAATCTTCAGAAACAAAACCGGCGGAAAAGCAGCGATCGTTGTTCTCAGTATTCTTTGTCTTCTTTTGATGGGATTAGCGTATTGGCTGTGGATGTCGCAGGAAAAAAAGCCTTCGCCTCCGCCAGCCATTGCACAAAAACAACGCAATCCATCCGAAAAGAGCCTGCTGAAAGCCCTGGACTCATCGGCTACAACCGAGATTTCGCTCACTGATTCGTCCGCGCAAGTTTTAGTTTCGGACACCATTTTCATTCGCCGCGATTCGTTACACGTAATCGGTAACGGTAAAATCATTCGCCGCGACAGCAGTTATCACGGTCCCGCATTTGTTATTTCTCCGGAAACAAAATTTGTGTTGTTGGAGAATGTTGTTTTCGAAAATTTCGATGTAGGTATTCTCACACCGCCGAAAGCTCTTTACCTCGTTAACGTTAAGTTCAACAACTGCGCTGTTCCTATTTTGACACAACACCGGTTGCCACCGGGCGTTTCACTGAATGTGCAGCTTTTAGATTCGATTAATTACAATTACGATACAACTCAAAAACAGATTCAGTAGAATGGCAGGTAGAAATTGGTTTACTGTTCGACCTATAGAAAGGAGTTTTCTGGTCCTCATCACCGGAGTGTTGTTTGTCTTTTTTCTGAGGTTGTAGACAGTTTATAAGCAGCCGTTTCAGGAAGTGC
>JAEZJD010000084.1 GCA_023436425.1 Bacteroidota bacterium
TTATTTCATCAAAAAAGACGCCGGCGACACTTTACAAAGGCTTCGGAACCGCTACCGGCTGGTGGTGATGAACGACGATACCTATGAGGAAGTGGTTCAATTCAGGCTGTCGCGGCTGAGCGTTTATATTGCCCTGAGTACTGTTTTCATTCTATTGGTTGGATTAACGGTGGCATTAATAGTTTTTACCCCTCTGAAATATTACATTCCAGGCTACGGAAGCGCTAAAATTGACAGGGAATACCGCCAATTAAAATATCGCACAGATTCTCTGGAAAAGCAGGTGTTTTATCATACCCAGTATCTGGAGAGCCTACGGAGGGTGATGTCCGGAGACACAGATTTGAAGCTGGATACCACGCAATTGCAAATTCCGAAGGAAGAGCTAATCAAAGACTAGACATTGGCCGAAAAGAAAAATAATAATGACTTGATGAGGTACGCCGGTCTGGCGAGTCAAATGCTCGTTTCGCTGGGTGTGGCAGTTTACCTCGGCTATCTCGCTGATACAAAGCTGATTAAAGCTAAAATTCCTGTCGTAACGATCGTGGCTCCGGTAATTGTTTTGCTCGTAATGCTTTATTCGATAATCAGGCAAACATCACAAAAGCAAAAAAGATGAGACTAAGAAATAGGTTCAGAGAATTTGCTCCCATTGTTTTGTTCTTCGTAATACTGAACGGTTTTTTCGTGTCTGCCAGAGGCATGTTGGAGCGCTGGGGCGCCAGTCAGGATGTGCTGATTGGTGGTAATCTTCTCTTGTTTGTTATCACCTTTTTTTCCTTTTTGATTGCTGAACGCGGGCTGCAAAAGCAAAACCCTCATGCATTCGTCAGATCCATTTATACAAGCATCCTGGTTAAATTTTTACTTTGTCTTGCTGCTGCGGCAGTTTACATTTTCACCAACAAACAGGATATCAACAAACCTGCATTATTTGCCTGCCTCGGATTATACCTTGTTTATACTTTTACGGAAGTTACTGTACTAACACGCATGTTGAAGCACAGGAAGAATGAGTAAACGAGAAGCACATTTTTCTACACTGGCAAGCTATTTACCTGAAAACACTTTTGATCCGGTGATGCATTACCTGCATTTTTATGCCGTTCACCTGACGATTGCGCGGGAGCGAAAATCCATTTTGGGTGATTATCGGCATCGTACCCAGTCGGGCAATCACCGGATTAGTGTAAATGGCAATCTGAATAAATACGCATTTCTCATCACTTTACTGCACGAGCTTGCGCACCTGTTAACGTTTGAAAAATACGGCAACGAAGTCAGTTCACATGGAAGGGAATGGAAGTTTGTGTTTGGAAAACTGTTGGCGCAGTTCATTGAAAAAGATGTTTTTCCGCCTGACATCAAATCGGCTTTGTTGAAAACGCTTCATGACCCCACCGCGTCAAGCTGTGCGGATGAGCACTTGCTCCGCACATTAAAAAAATATGATGAGACAGAAACAAAGCTGACTTTTGTAGAAGCAATTCCCGCAGGTCGACTGTTCAAAAGTCACGATGGAAAGGTTTTTAGAAAGGGAGAGAAGATGCGCAAGCGTTTTCGTTGTATCGAAGTGAATACGGAAAAAATCTATTTGTTCAGCCCCGTTTACGAGGCTGAAATCATAAATTAAATATGGAAAGTCACCTCCACCACGAAGAGCACTTAACCGGCACCGCCGCATTGAGAGACATTGTTATAGGCATGAGCGATGGACTCACTGTTCCGTTTGCACTTGCAGCAGGATTGAGCGGCGCGGTGGATTCAACCAGCGTCATTGTAATAGCCGGTATCGCGGAGATATGTGCCGGCTCTATAGCTATGGGACTCGGAGGATACTTGGCCGGGAAAACTGAAGCAGATCATTACAGCAGCGAGTTAAAGCGTGAGTATTACGAAGTTGACAATTTGCGCCACCGGGAGATTGAAGAAACAAAAGAGTTCTTTGCTAACCTGGGACTAAGCGAAGAATTGCAAAACAAAGCAACGGAAGAAGTAGCCAAGGATAAGGACAAATGGGTGGAATTTATGATGAAGTATGAGCTCGGACTAGAACAGCCGGATCCAAAACGGGCAAGAAAGTCTGCTTTCAATATTGGTGCTTCCTATGTTGTCGGCGGGCTTGTTCCTCTTTCGCCTTACTTTTTTATTGACACACCCGTGGAAGCACTGGAAGTGTCGGTGGCCTTAACGCTTGTCTGCCTTTTTGTTTTTGGTTTTTTTAAGAGTAAGATGACTGGAGTAAACCCATGGCTGGGAGCCTTATCCACTACTTCTATAGGCGCAATGGCTGCTGCTGCCGCTTTCGGAGTTGCTAAACTTTTCGATTCCAACTAAATCGATGGCCTGGTTGAGTAAATTTGTTGCTGCAATTATTACTCTATGACTAAATTAATTTTTAGAGGATTTATCATTTTATTTTTCTCGCTCTACATTCCACTGCAGTCCATGGCATGGGGCATGCTTGGGCACCGCATTGTTGTGCAAATTGCAGAAAGCTATTTAACTGATAAAGCAAAGGCGGAAATAAAAAAAATCCTGGGAAATGAAACTATTGCCATGGCAAGCAATTGGTCAGATTTCATAAAATCTGACACCAACATGAAGTATCTCGATCCATGGCACTATGTGAACGCACCAAAAGATCTGAGCCTGCAGCAGTATAAAGACTTCATCGACAAAGACACAACAGTAAATGCATACAATCGGCTAAACTTTCTAATGGCACAGCTGAAGAAAAAGAATTTGCCTAAAGCAGAAAAAGTATTTTGCCTGAAGATGCTAATTCATGTTGCAGGTGATATGGCGCAGCCGCTACATGTGAGTGCTGAGGGAACACGCGGCGGTAATGACGTGAAACTAAATTGGTTCAGTACCCCGACAAATTTGCATTCTGTGTGGGATTCTTATTTGATCGAACATCAACAGCTTAGCTATACTGAATATGCGAAGGCGATCAATTTCACCACTGCTGCTCAGCGGCGCGAAATTCAAAAAGGTCGATTAAGCGATTGGTTGTATGACTCATATGTAATTGCGCAACAACTGCATAACGAATTGCCTGCTCCGAATCCGCGTCTGGGCTACGAATACAATTACACACACCTGGCACTCCTCAACCAACAATTATTGAAGGGTGGTGTTCGTCTCGCCGCAATTTTAAACAACATTTTCAAGTAGCTACTCAATGTGCAGCTTGGTTTTAAAGCTATTCTGTGTGAAATAGCCCTTGAAACATTCTATTCCAAACTGGAAAGTATACTCTCCTTTTGGTAACGCCGGCGAAAACGTTAGTTGCTGATGCGGTTGCGCTAACAACTGCCGTAAGGTAAGTGGGCAGTCAATGGTTTTGATGAAATCTATTCCTTTATGAACACCAATCTTGACGCCTTCATCAATTTCTGCGTGCGACAGCAAATAGGCTTGGTAATGAGGAGGAATGCTGGTTGAAATGTTAACAACAACACTATCGCCGGATTTTGTTGTATAGCTTTTTCTATCTGTTACAATCCGGATTTTAATGAATGAATGATAGTTGGTATCTGGCGAGAAACCAATTTTCCATAGCGTTGCCTGGATAGAATCCTGGAATGATGATGGATTGTAAATGTCCGCGAGGTAAACTTTCTTTCCGAGCAGCGAATCCTCTATCGGCCAAAAGTTGTAGCTGTTTGCCCTCGACTCAAGTGTGTTCAAAGAGTACGTCATTTGCCCCGAGTAAAACCAATAAAT
>JAEZJD010000118.1 GCA_023436425.1 Bacteroidota bacterium
ACCATCACCTGACCTCGCGCAGGAACAATGTCTATGTCCGGAAGCAATTCTTTCGTAAAAGCGTTGGTGCAGAGAAGCACTTGATCAGCTGAGAAAATTATTTTTTGCAGTTCCGTATTTTTCAGTGGAACGACCTCGGTTTCTATTTGCACGCCGTCCGAACCGGTACTAATATTTTTAACTTCTACTCCTGTAAACACCTGCACACCCATACCCTGCACGCGGTGCAATAAAGCTTGCAAAAGCTTGCCGGAGTGTTGATATCCTTCCGGCTTATTTCTCACCAAATGCTGCGTGTTGCTAAAACCAAATTCACTGATCTTTTCGTCAGCCAACTGGAAAGTTTTTTTTGACTCGGTGATTGGACGGAGCAAGCTATTTAGATAATCGATGTTGTGAGCAAGTTCTTCCTTCGATATTTTTTGAGGTTCGTACAATTCATAACCCCCGCAAAGCTCAAAGTCAATTTCATCTTCATCAAAATACTTCTGAATTCGTTTTAACCCTCGATACCGCATCTCTGCTAACTGCAGCATCTTTTCTGCTCCGAATTCCTGTGCATCCTTCATCAATTCGCTCAGGCTTCCAAAGCAGGCAAATCCTGCATTGCGGGTACTCGCGCCAGTGGGGATAAAGCCTCTTTCAAGTATCGAAATCTTCTTGTTTGGATTTTTTTTCTTTAGCAAGAGAGCGGACCATAAGCCAACAAAACCACTACCGACAACAATTACATCTTGTGGTGCAAAAAACGTTTCCTTTTCCCAGATCGAAATCATGTTGCAAATCGTTAATCAGCGACAAAGATATTTGCGAAATGAAACCCTGGAGAAGTCAGGGTTTATTGGGGACTGAATGGTTTTTGTTGCCTGAAGCAAAGGTTTAATGGCAATCATCAATCTTTCTGTTGTCAAAAAGCATAGCCGATTGAGAAGCCTGTTCTAATTCCCGGCAAGGCACCTTGGAAAGTAGCAGTAACGATCCTGTTATTTTGATCGATCATCACATTGGTGTTGTTTCGCACGAAAGGAAATTGGTCAAGAAAGTTCCTGATGTCGTTTTCTGCTTCCCTCGCTTCTGCACTTGTCCAGGGCAGCGTTCTTGTCTGTTCACTCGCTTTAAAATTATTTCTCGCCGAGTTTATTTCAGGTCCAAAGAAGAAGAGATCAATAACAAAATGCTTGTTGATTAAAAACTGCGCTCCAAGCTGTGCTCCTATACCTGCAGCGTTGTACTCGTTGGTGAAGTTGAACCGTACGGGATTTGAGTTCAAAGTGCCGGAGCCTTCGCCTTCGCTGGAATGATTCACGTATTTAAAAAACGGTTCGAGGTACAGCCCGCGGAAATGTTTTTTTGAAAGATAAATTCTGTATCCGGCAAGAAACGACATTGCTTTCAAATCGAAAGCCGCGTCCTGATCTTCAAAGTCGAAGACTTGTCGAACATTGACCGGTAAACCGATTTTTGCGGTCAGCGAGTGCTTGCCACCGAAATTATACTCAGCTTGCAAATTGCCGCTCCCGACAATTAAACCCAACGGAGCGAACTTGAAACTGATGTTTGGAGTTGTTTCCTGCGCCGACGCAGAAAACAAAAGGAAAAAGGCAGCAATGAAGAGCAGTGGTTTTGACATAGTGGCATTATCAAGAGAAAGAAAAACTCTTTATTGCTGCATCGATTCGAATTTTTATTGCAACGAAGTTTAAATGTGAATGGCTTCGCCGTAGGCAACTTCAATAGCTTCCTTGATACTCTCGCTAATGGTTGGATGCGGATGAATACTGTCAAGGACTTCCTGGTATGTTGTTTCCAGTTTTCTTGCTACAACAGTTTCAGCGATCATCTCAGTAACGTTATAGCCTATCATGTGCGTTCCAAGCCATTCGCCGTACTTGGCGTCAAAGATCACTTTTACAAACCCTTCCTGGTGACCGGCAGCGGTTGCCTTACCCGAAGCGCTAAGTGGGAACTTACCAACTTTCACTTCGTAACCCGCTTCCTTCGCCTGTTTTTCCGTCATGCCTACTGAAGCAATTTCCGGTGAACAGTACGTGCAGCCGGGAACATTTCCGTAATCGAGTGGCTGCGGCTGATGATTAGATTTCTTTTCGTTGAACGCGATGTTTTCTACGCAAATAATTCCCTCTTTAGATGCCACGTGCGCCAATGCCTGACCTGGTGTGCAGTCGCCGATGGCGTACACTCCGGCAACATTAGTAGCGTAATATTTATCTGTAGAAATTCTGCCTTTATCTGTTTTAATACCAAGTTCTTCCAGACCAATTCCTTCGATGTTTGGCTGAATGCCCACGGCACTCAACAAAATGTCTGCTTCCAGCTTCGACTCGCCGTTCGCGGATTTTATAGTCGCCACTACACCGTTGCCCGACGTATCCACATGCGTTACTTCGCTAGCGGTAAGTATGTCAATGCCTTGCTTTTTGAAATTCTTTTCCAATTCCTTGGAAATTTCTTCGTCTTCCACAGGCACAGCTCTCGGCATAAACTCAACTATTGTCACTTTGGTGCCCATGCTGTTGTAGAAATATCCGAATTCCACACCAATCGCACCGCTGCCTACGACGATCATTGATTTAGGCTGCTGGGGCAACACCATGGCCTCTCGGTAACCCACTATCTTTTTACCATCAATGGGCATTGATGGCAAGGCTCTGCTTCTTGCACCAGTAGCGAGAATAATATGTTTTGCTTCCACAGTTTGCTTTGCTCCGTCCGCTGCAGTCACTTCTATTTTTCCCTTGGCAACCAGTTTACCAAACCCATTTATAACGTCTATTTTATTCTTGCGCATCAGGAACTGAACGCCTTTGCTCATTTTGTCGGCAACGCCGCGGCTTCTTTTTATCACTGCCTCAAAATTGGGCTGACCCTGGGCTTCAATGCCAAAGTTGTTTGCGTGCTTAATGTCTTCGTAAACCTGTGCACTTTTCAGCAGTGCTTTGGTGGGAATACAGCCCCAGTTCAGGCAAATGCCGCCCAAACTTTCTTTTTCAACAACTGCTGTTTTGAATCCTAATTGGGAAGCTCTGATCGCTGCTACGTATCCACCAGGTCCGGAGCCGATTACTACTACATCGTAGGCCATTACTTTACGTTTAGTTAAGAGTGAAGAAAATGAGCCAAATAGGTCAGATCAGTACAAAGATCGAAGTTGTTGCTTCGACTATCCTGATGCTGACGAAATGACGATCATTTTTGCCGCACGAAACTAATCCAAATTTCATATTCCTTCAAAAGCGCCAAAATCGCAAACGGTGAGATATTTGCATTCACTTTTCGGTATGAGTGACTTTAAAACATTTCTCCAGGAACTGTCCGATCTCAAAAAGACCTGCACTATAAAGTTTAGGTCAGTAGAAGGGGCGCTTTCAGAAATCCAGGCGCGAATCACCGAAATGACAAATGAAGGTGGTAGGGACATTATTGAAACCGACGCCGGTATTTCGATCGGTGTGGACCAAATTGTAGCTGTGAATGAGCGGTCTGCAGAAAATTATTGCTAATGTTTTTTAAAAGCCATAACAAATTGTGGCTTGCTCTTCGGTAATATGGCTAATTTCCTTACCTTTGCCATCCTTTAAAAAAGGCTAAAACAATCAGTCATGGCTCGAGTATGTCAGGTAACAGGTAAAACGCCCATTGGTGGACACAAGGTGTCGCATTCGAACATTAAGACCAAGCGCCGCTTTTTACCCAACTTGCAAACAAAGAAATTTTTCCTTGCTGAAGAAAATAAATGGGTGACCCTGAAGCTTACAGCGGATGGAATTCGCACCATTAATAAAAGAGGTTTGTACAACGTGGTAAAAGAACTGAGGGCTCAGGGTCAGCACATTTAATTAGTCAATACAAATTAGCATACAATGGCAAAAAAAGGAAACAGGGTACAGGTAATTTTAGAATGCACTGAGCAAAAAACTACGAGTGTGCCTGGTACCAGCCGTTACATTACAGAAAAAAACAAAAAGAACAACCCTGAGCGTTTGGAGTTAAAGAAATACAATCCAAACCTTAAGAAAGTTACTGTTCATAAAGAAATAAAATAGTTTGCGTATTCTGTTTTGGTGTCATTGAACCCCAAAACTTAAACTTCAAACGACTAAACTTCAAACTTACCAATCATGGCAAAAGCAGCAAAAACGGCGATAAAATCGAAAGATGCGAGAGCAGCCGCTGAAGCAAAAAACTGGTCAAAAGTGATCAAGGCTGTTCGCAGCCCTAAAACCGGCGCCTATACGTTTAAAGAAGCGATTGTGCACAAGGATAAAGTGAAAGACTTTTTGTCTCAGAAGTAATAAATCTGGCTAATAATTTTTTCGGAGGGAGCTGCCTGTGGGCAGCTTTTTTCTTGTCTATCTTTTTCGATTTAACCGACGCTTTCGCCCATTTTACCGATAAGAAAAATTGCCACACTGATGCTGAATTACTTTTGTGCTCCTCGTGTAAAAAACCAGTTATGAAAAAATACTTTTCTGAAAAGAATGCATTGACAATAATGGTGAGCATTTTTTGCTTTGTCATGATGATTATTGCGTTCGTCAAGGAGCAATCTCTTTGGCAGGGTATAGCTTTTTTGCTCGCCTTCAGCTTTTCAGTGGAAGTGATTTGCCACCGCGCCAAAGAAAACAACTACAAATAATTGCCCCGCGTTTGCGGGGTTTTTTATTGCTTTCTATCTTCACCAATAAAAATAAAATGACAGTAAGACTGTGCCTGGGTGTTTCTGCGCTCCTACTATTAGTTTCTTGTAACACTAAGTCCAAGGAGGCTATTGAGCTGAAGTTCAACATGCATAAAGGCAGCAGGTTTGAGTACAACATTACCATGGACATGAACATGCAGCAGATTGCGATGCGGCAGGACTCAGGAGTGAAGAATACTATGGGTTTCACTTACTTGTTTGAAGTGGTGGAGGAGAACGATACCGCAAAAACAGTGGCATCAACGATTAACAAGATCAACATGGCGATGGATGCAATGGGCAATCAGATGCACTTTGATACGGACAGCGTGCACGGGCAGGATACCAGCACACCCAATGCTATGCTCGGCAACATTTTCAGCACACTTAAAGGAGCGAAATTCACTTTCCGCATCAACAATAAAGGCGAGATAAGTGATATACAAGGACTGAATGATATGCGGCAAAAAATGGCGTCGGTACCGGGTGCGCCACCAATCGAAGCGATGAGTGGTTTGTTCAATGAAGAAAGCTTCAGACAAAATATAGAGCAGGCTTTCGCCGCCTATCCGGGGAAGCCCGTGAAGACAGGTGAAAGTTGGACTAAAAATGTGTCAGCTACGTCGCAGGGAATGAAAGTAAATTCAATAAACACGTACACTCTCCAATCAGTACAAGGAGATGACGCCTTGATTAAGGTAGCTTCCAAGCTGTCGTCGGCAGGCTCGGAGCAGATGCAGGGAATGCAAATGAATATGACGGGTACCTCTGCCGGCACCATGCATTATGACATTCCCACCGGTATGCCAACAGATGCTAACGTGGATATGAAGATGGACATTAAGATGAAAGGTCAGGGGCTCGATATGCCGATGACGATGACTTCGAAAATGACTATTAAAGGAAAGAAGCTTTAATCAATTCTCTTTTTCATCACAACAAACTCCAGCGGCTGTTTTGGAATACCAAAACGAACATCGTTCGGGAATGGCTTTTTTTCTCCGGTTACCGAGTAGCCACGCCGTTTGTACCAGTCAATCAGTTCTGATCTTACAGAAATTACCGTCATTGTCACGAATCGGCAGCTGGCGTTCTTTGCATATTGTTCCGACGCGGCTACCAACTTTTTACCAATGCCTTTGCCCTGCGCTGTAGGCAAAACGGTGAGCATGCCTAAATAAAGCTCCTGATCGATTTTGTATAGAAAAACACAGCCCAAAAGTTCCCCGTCTTCTTCATATTTTAGAATTACAGCACCAGGTCGTTGCATCATATCGACCAATGATTCTTTGTCTGTGCGAATACCGTCCAGCAAGTCAGCCTCTGTGGTCCATCCTTTTTTTGACTCATCACCCCGGTAAGCTTTATTCACGAGTTTTTCAAGTTCGACAACATCATTGAATGTAGCGGGAGTAAATTTTTCTTCGTGCAGCATGCACAAAAGTAAGTGGAGAATAAAAGTTCAAAAAAAACCTCCCGAAGGAGGTTTCAACTTTTGCAGTTTGTCAAACGCTACAAACCTTACCCACACTGCATCAAAATATTTATGCGAGGCTGTTTACCAGCACATAAAAGCTCACGCCCCAAAAAGTCAAGAACAATACAATCATCAGGATTGTCGTGCTCAGTTGCATCTTTTCATTGGTATTTGCTGCTTCCACCAGTCTTTGCCACACTTGTTTCATATTCTTGTTTTTTACACAACCTATATTAGCAATAGTGTGCCAGAAAATTAAAACTTCGGAAAAGATCTTTTACAATGAGGATTGTGGAATGACCACCACATCGAAACAGACATCAGCGAAGAATGGCTATCGTGGCGGGTTTCAGCGTCTTAATTTTTGTTGGCTAGTTGACCGCAGGCTGCATCGATGTCTTTTCCGCGGCTGCGGCGAAGTCTTGCGTTTACCTTATGCTTTGTGAGATAGTTCATAAATTCTTCCAGCTTTGTTTCTGAAGGCTTTTCAAAGCGTGCAAAATCAATGGGGTTGTATTCAATTATATTCACCAGGTCGGCGGGCACTTGTCTGTAAATCTTTATCAATTCGTCTGCGTCTTTTTGGCTGTCGTTGAAGTTGTTGAAAAGAATGTATTCAAAAGTGATCTCATTTTTCGTCTGGCGGTAAAAATGGTTTAATGCTTCGATCAGCGCCTTCAGGTTATTCGTTTCGTTGATCGGCATAATCTCATTGCGCTTAGCATCGTTTGCAGCATGGAGTGATACTGCAAGCTTAAACTTCACTTTATCGTCGCCGAGTTGTCGTATCATCTTAGCGACCCCCGCGCTGGAAACGGTAATTCGTTTCGGACTCATGCCCAAACCATCTTCTGCCGTAATTCGTTCTATAGACTTCAAAACGTTTTTATAGTTCAGCAGCGGTTCGCCCATTCCCATAAAAACAATGTTCGAAAGTTTTTTTTCGTATACCCGTTCACACTGTTGATAAATGAGCGTGACCTCGTCGTAAATTTCGTCAAACGTAAGGTTTCGCTGTCTTTCAATGTAGCCGGTGGCGCAAAACTTACAGCTCAATGAGCAGCCAATTTGCGAAGAAACACAGGCAGTATACCGTGCGTCCGTTGGTATCAGCACGCCCTCGCACAAGTGACCGTCATGTGTTTTGAAGCGGCTTTTGATCGTTCCATCCGCGCTGTATTGCGTCGCATCTACCGTAAGAGCTGGCAGCGAAAAATTTTTTCCCAGGTTTTGGCGAAGCTCTTTACTTAAATTGGTCATATCGGCAAAAGATTGAGCATGTTTTTGCCAAAGCCATTCCCACACCTGCTTTGCCCGAAACTTCTTTTCACCAATCGATAAAAAGAAATTTTCCAGGTTCGCGAAGCTTAGCTCCCGAATGTTTTGAACACCCGATTTTACCATGATTTCGGACATTCAGCAAAGGTACTTCCGTTTCGCAGTTTTTATTTTGAATGAAACGTTAGCGTTGGCACCACCTAGCCAAACACGGCCGATAATGGCCGTGCAGGAATGACTGAATTCAGCTTACTTTAACATGGCAGGCAGAACTTTACTTTTAATCAATTGCTATTTTTAACGACTATGAAAAAGCTGCTTTTTCCGGTAATTCTCTTTCCGATGTTGTCGTTTGCTCAGGATTGCCAATTGAAAAAATCCGTTGATGCTTTTACTCACGAAACGAAAGTTTCCACGGGATTTTTACCGTATAATTTTGGGTCGCTTAAAACTTCAATTTCTGTGGACGCAACGCCGTCTTTAATAGATTTTTTCGTTTGGGTAAAAAATGAAGGAGTTTGCTTCGATGACAATGCTTTCGCCGAACTCATTTTCGAAGGCGAAAAATCGAAAATGCGTGTTAAGAACACCGGCAGCATGAACTGCGAAGGTGCATTTCATTTTTCTTTTAAAAACCTGACGACCACAAGCTCCCAACTGGCAAAAATTGCGAGTAAGAAAATAGCTACTATAAAACTCACCGGCAATAACAAAAGTGAAACGATTATTAATCTTAGTGAGGAGCAGAAGCAGATGTTCATGGACAATGCAGCCTGCATTGCAAATGAGGCCAAAAACTTAATCAAGTGATAGTTCCGTTTTTCTGCCATTCTTTGTAGCTCATCTCAAATTTGATTTCTCCGTTTCCGTGCGTACCGACATTTTTCCATCCAGCGGCCAAATAAAAATTCTCTGCCCGTGAACCGGGTGCTGTGCTTAACCAAATAGATTCATTTGTTTTGGTAAAGTACCAGTTGAGCATCAGATCGTGCAAGCGTTTTCCGATACCTTTTCGTTCAAACTGCGGAAGTACAAATAATGCCCAAACATTTCGTGTGTTTACATCCACAATTGCAAAGCCTACGATAATGTCATCCGACTTGCAAACCCAACCTTTACCGTTAGTCAGGTAGTGTTGATAGTCTGAATTTTTGACCAAATCAGGAGTGGATAAGACATTTTCCCGAACCGAATTTCTCACGATCCGCATTTGTGCAATGTCGGCGACGGTCGATTCTTCGAATTTTATTTTTTGATCCATCGTTCAAAAAACTCATAGGTGCGCAGCATTTGATCCATTCTTTGTCGGTTATCGCCACTGCGTGTTATTTCGTGTGTAGCATTCGGATGCCGCACGTATTCCACCGGCCTGCCCAATGCTTTTAAGCTTCGGTACAGCATCTCGCTTTGTACAAAGCCGGTGCGCCTATCGTTGTCACCATGGAAGATGATGTAGGGAGTGGTGATATTTTGCACATAATTGATCGGCGATTCCCGCTGCAGTATTGATCTTGTTTTTTCTTCCCATGGATAGCCTCCGAAATAGTTCGGAACAAGCCTCCACGCATTGCCTTCTCCAAAAAACGTTGCCAAATCATATACGCCTCGCTGCGAACATGCCGCCGCAAACCTTTTATCATGTCCAATAATCCACGCAACAAGATAGCCGGCGTACGAACCACCTGTTACCAGTAGCTTTGATTGATCTGCCCAACCTTCCGCCACAGCTTTGTCGAGCGCTGTCAAAACATCGCGGCTAGGTCCTGCGCCCCAGTCATTTATGTTTGCTCTGAGAAAATCGGTTCCATAACCGCCGGACCCGCGAGGATTGCTGTACACAATTCCATATCCTTTGCTTGCAAAAAATTGGTACTCGTGCCACATACTTGCTTCACCAGGTCCCCACATTGCCGAAGGTCCGCCGTGAATTTCTAGCAGGAGCGGATACTTTTTGCCCGTCTGAAAATTTGTCGGCTTCATAGTCCAGTACTCCACATCCATTCCTTGTTCATTTTTGAAACTGTGTTTTTCTGGTAATGAAAGTTTTTTCGTTTTTACCCAATCATTGAACGACGACAGCTGCTTAACAGATTTAAGCTCGGCATCGGCTAAGTATATTTCTGATGGGTTCCTCACTTCGGTTTTGCTGAATAGAATTTTGTCGCCAGCAACATCGAAGCTATTGATGCCACTTTCCAAATCGGAGAGCTGGTCGATTATCGCGGTGCCCAAGGTCACGGCTAATTTGTTCAGCGGTGCACCGCCATTGCTTTGCGTGACGAAATAGATGTAATTACCGTCGTTGCTCCAGGTGAGATTGCCGAAGCTGCGATCAACATCAAAACTCAGGTTTCTGCCACCTGCACCAATTTCTTTCACGCCAAGTTTTGGAACGGTCACGGTCGCAACAGGGCTGTATTGGTACGCAACCCATTTACCGGATGGTGAAATTTTCGCATTGCTGAAATTCATAGAGCTCTTGCCCATTAACATCTGCAAATTGGTTCCGTCAGTGTTGATTGTGTAAATAGCAGACTCCTGAACCCGATCGGGATGTTGCAGAGAATCAGTACTGCCTGTGAGTAGCAGCTTCGTTCCATCGGGAAAAAAATCTGCACTGCCAATTCGGTAAAAGCCGGCATTCAACAATTTAGGAGCAGCACCGGATTTGCTGTCTACGATGAAGAATTTGCTGAATGAAAGATCACTGTTTACGTTGTTTTCATCCTGAAAATTCAACTTGTTTATCACCCTTGCTTTGCCATCAATTTCATTTTGGAGGAGGTAGGATCTTATCTCTTCCAAACTGCCGTCCGGGTTGGACTTTGATTTGGATGCCTGAATAAATTCTCTGTTGGTGAGGCCCGGTTTCTCCAGCGACCAAACGGGAACAGCACGTGAAGGATTTAAGATTGAGTCTTTGAGCAAATCGCGAAGAGTGATAGATGTCGAGAATAAAACTTTACTTCCATCGGGCGACCACTTCGGATTGGATGCGCCATAGGAGAGCTTCGTAAGTTGAAACGCTTCGCCGCCATTCGTTGGCAGAATAAAAATCTGCGGCTTCCCATCAACAGCACGCACGAAGGCAAGTCTCGTTCCGTCCGGGCTCCACGCCGGCTGCGATGCGCCTTCGCTGGAAAATGTGAGCTGGACAGGAGTGGAGGATGACGTTAGAGGAACAGTATAAATCTGAGTGATGTATTTGTAGTCAAGTTTATTCTTTTCATCGGGTTCAATGCTCGTCACGGTGAATGCAGCCCGTGTACCGTCTTTGTTAATAGTGATGTTTCCGACTGTTTTTATTTTGAGCATGTCGGTAACTTTTACGGGTTCCGTTCCGTTTTGTGCATAGCAAAAACAGAACGCCATTGTGAACACCACAAGCAGCAGCTTTTTCATAGAAATGTATTTAGATGTTTTGGTTTTTAAATTATGCGGGAAAACTCGGGTTTGTCTTCGTTGAAGTTCCCGGTTACAAATTTTTTTGCGGCATTGTTTCTTTTAACCAATTGTAAAACTCTCTTTGCCATACTAACGCATTCTGCGGCTTCAGTACCCAGTGGTTTTCTTCAGGAAAATACAATAAACGGCTTTTAATGCCTCTTAATTGAGCCGCTTGAAATGCTTGCAGCCCTTGTTCAATCGGTACCCGATAGTCTTTGCCACCTTGAATAATTAAAATCGGTGCAGTCCATTTGTCTACATAATTTATCGGATTGAATTCATTAAAAGCTTTCTGCGCCACCTTATTATTTTTCTCCCAATAATAACCGCCAAAGTCCCAATTTGTAAACCACAATTCTTCTGTTGTTCCGGACATGCTGCGGGTATCAAATACTCCATCATGAGCAATGAAAGTTTTGAAGCGACCGTTGTGAATACCGGCAAGGTAATACGCGGAATACCCGCCGTAGCTGGCGCCTACGCATCCGCGTCGCTCCTTGTCTACGTACGCCTCTTTGCTCACATCGTCTATGGCAGATAGATAATCTTTCATTACCTGTCCGCCCCAGTCTTTACTGATTTGTTCATTCCATGCACGACCGTGACCATACATGCCGCGGCGGTTCGGGGCAACAACAACATATCCCTGCGAAGACATCAATTGAAAATTCCAACGGAATGAATAAGACTGCGTTAATGGCGACTGCGGCCCGCCCTGGCAATAAAGCAATGTTGGATATTTTTTGTTACGATCAAAGTCCGGTGGCATGATCACCCAAACCAACATCTTTTTGTTGTCTGTTGTTGTCACATATCTTCTTTCAACTTTGCTAAACTTTATTTTACTATAAGCTTCATCGTTCACATGCGTTAACTGTTTCATGGCGCCGGATGAAAGATCAACCGTGTACAATTCGGCAGCGTGGTTCATGTCTGTTCTGCTTACAATCATTGTATTTCCAACCTGCCCAATAATTCCGTTAACATCGAAATCTCCTTTTGTAATTTGTTTTACCCGAACGGCAATCTTTGTTAAGCCCGGGTAATTAACACTACACAGCTGAAGCGTTCCGTCTACCGGTGCATAAAAGAAAATTGTCTTTCCATCTTCGCTCCATCTGAAACCTTCAACAGTTCCATCCCAATTCTTCGTCAGATTAATTTTATAATTGTCATTCACACGTACAATTATGTCCTGCTTGTCTGCCTCGAACCCTTCTCGCTCCATACTGAGCCACGCCAGGATGCCTTGTGGAGAAAATGCGGGAGCTACGTCATATCCTTTGTTTGGCGAGGATAAGTTCTTCAATGTGCCGCTTGCAAGATCGTACTGAAAAATATCGGTATTGGTACTCAGGGCATATTTAGTTCCATAAGCCGGCTTCGTTACATAAATAATGGATTTGCTGTCGGGAGACCAGATAAAATCTTCATCGCCACCGAATGGCTTTTGCGGCACATCATACGGCATATCTTTCATGATGTCTTTTCCTTCAGTCCACTTTCCATTGACCAACTGCTGAACGAAAACATGGCTGAAAGAACCATCTTCCCACTCATCCCAATGGCGGTAGCCCAGTGCGTCGTAAATCTGCACGTTTGATTTCGCCAGCTCAGGATAAAAGTCTTTACCATAAACTTTTACAAGCTTCACATCCTCTGCGAACAATTTGTATTTGCCGTCGGGCGATATGCGATCGTTCGGCACAAGTTCATTGCTATCCGCAATTTCTCGTGCAGCACCACCGTGCACCGGAACAAAGTAGGTTTTTCGTGAGCTTTTATTTTCTTCGGCGTTGGGTCTGCTGACCGTGTACACTACTCCGGATTTATCTTTTGTAATCCCCACTGCACTGACTCTTCCAAGCTTCCAAAGAAGTTCCGGAGTCATCCGGTCTTGTGCGTTGACAAATAGAAAAGAAACCAATAAGACAGGAATGAAGAAGTATTTCATTAAAAAGTGTTGAATGCGAAAGATAGCAAAAAAGAAAAGCTCGTTCTGCATTATTGGGCATAAAAAAAGCTCCCGTTACGGGAGCTTCCCATCGAACAAATGATTTACTTTTTTTCCATTTCATCTTTTACTGCAGCCATATATTGGTGCACCGCAGTCACTTTTCCTTCTTTGTTAAAGAACCAGACTTCATGAATAGCATTTTTCTGCACGGTACCGTCTTTTTTCGTGTCGGTTTCAAAACCCCAAATAGCGACTGCTGTGGATTCAGGATGCTCCACGCTCTTCAGCGCGGTGCAAGCTTCAATTTGGCTGGTTACAGAGTTGAACATTCCTCTGTATTCCATTGCACCTTTTATAAAGTTTGCTTTTCCTTTCACCGTACTACCGTCAGGAAATGTTCCCACAACATCGTCAGCTAACATGGGCGCCACTTCGTCTAAAGTATTATTGTCCCAATGCTTCCAGGCGGTGAGAACTTTGTCGGCGTACATTTTGTTTCCGATGGTGATGTTCGTGTTGGCAACTTTATAAGGTTCGTTGTTTTTTTAACCTGTTGCGCATTTTGATTTTGTGCCTGCACGTTTAGGCAGAAAAAGAACACTGCGGTTAACAGTAAAGTTGATGCTCGTTTCATATCTGTTGTTTTTGGTTTATCGTTTGGGAGCAGTAAGGTAAGAAGATTTTATATGGCGAAAAACTTTTATGGGAGGTTAACCCCTCGGCAGGTGTGCAACGCTGAATGGCATTGCCAGTCTCGACGCTTTATTGAGATGCTTACAAGTTTTTGCTATTGCCGCGTGAAGATGTACATAACACGTTTAGATGCGGAGGGAACTACGAAAACCTCTTGCGGCGTAGTACGACTCTGCGCCATTATGGTAGATAAAAACCGTCCCATATCGAAAATCGCCAAAGATGGCACCACCAAGTTTTCGAATTTCCGGAGGAGTTTTCAACCAACTTGATGTCTTTGCATCAAAATTTCCAAGCTGCTGTAATAATCGATACTCTTGTTGACTTAAAAGTTCGACGTCCATAGCTGCAGCCATACCTACTGCGCTGTTTTCCGGTTTAAATTCTTTGCGGGCTTTCAGAGCTTCATCATCATAGCAAAGGCTTCTTCTGCCTTTTGGTGTTTCAGACGAGCAGTCATAGAAGATGAATTTACCTGTTGCCTTGTCAAAACCGACTACATCAGGTTCACCGCCCGTTCGTTCCATTTCGCTCAGCGACCAAAGCTTTTCCGGTGCGCAACCCTGAAGCTTTTCCTGTACCTGCGCCCACTCAATTCCGCTATGCCGTTTCTTATTTTTTTCAAAACGGCTTTTTAAAGTCTGTATCAGTGTTTCGCGATCTGTGGTAGATAGTTTTTTTGATTGAACTTTCGCCATAACTGCAGGTTTTAAGCTATAGTTATTCGGAGTACAGATGAATTTAGAACAACGGTTACTTTAATGCTCTCTTATCAGGAACTACATTCCTTTATGTCTTGCATTAGTCGTTTTGCAATATTGTTTGCAGTAGTTTCAAAGTTGCTTTCTGCGTAAATGCGGATGATGGGTTCTGTGTTCGACATACGTAAATGAACCCAATCTGTATCAAATTCGATCTTCAAACCGTCTTCAGTGTTAACGGGATTGTTCTTATACTTCTGTTTGATTTTATCAAAAATGGCGGTGACGTTTATCCCATTTTCCAGCTCAATCTTATTCTTCGAAATAAAATAATCAGGGTAAGTCGCCCTGAAAGATTTTAAACCTTTTTTGAAATTGGCAAAATGCGAAAGAAATAATGCAATGCCTATCAGCGCATCACGACCGTAATGAAAATCGGGAACAATTATTCCGCCGTTTCCTTCGCCGCCGATAACTGCGTTCACTTCTTTCATCTTTTGTACAACATTCACTTCACCTACCGCTGAAGGATAATACTGCCCACCAAGTTTCTCCGTAATTTCTTTCAGAGCTTTGGTGCTACTCATGTTACTAACCGTGTTGCCTTTGTTTTTACCAAGAACATAGTCGGCAACGGCAACCAGCGTATACTCTTCACCGAACATACTTCCGTCTTCGCAAACAAAACAAAGTCTGTCCACGTCGGGATCGACGGCTATGCCTAATGATGCATGCTGCTTCACTACTTCCCGGCTAAGATTAGCCAGATGTTCTGGCAAAGGCTCAGGATTGTGGGCAAAGTTTCCATTCACCTCACCGTTAAGAACAATCACTTCGGCAACTCCCAATTGCTTCAACAACTCCGGAACGATCAATGCGCCCGTGGAGTTGATGCAATCAACAACAACTTTCAATTCTTTTTTTTCAATCGCTTTCGCATTCACCAGCGGATAGTTCATCACCAGTTCGATATGCTTTCGCAAATAGGTGTCGTTTGTTTCCGTCTTGCCAAGTTTATCCACCGCCGCGAATGTGATTTGTCCCTTGTCTGCTCTCTCCAAAATTTCAGCACCAATCGCTGCATCTATAAATTCGCCTTCGCGGTTGAGCAATTTTAGTGCATTCCATTCTTTGGGGTTGTGGCTGGCGGTGATAATAATTCCTCCGTCTGCGTTTTCTGCTTTGGTCGCAATTTCAACAGTAGGTGTAGTTGAAAGGCCGAGATCAATAACATCGATGCCCATACTTACCAGTGTGGAAACGACCAGTTGATTAAGCATTTGCCCGCTAATGCGGCCGTCGCGGCCAATGACAATCTTTGGGTTTTTGCTTTTGTCTTCAGCCGATTCCGCAATAATACTTCCGAATGCAGAGGCAAATTTCACAACATCGATTGCAGTCAACGATGTGCCGGGCTTTCCACCAATAGTACCTCTGATGCCTGAAATGCTCTTAATCAATGCCACTGTAATAAAATTTTGCGGGAGGCAAAAATAAGGGTTTCAACCTACCATCTTCTAAGAATAAAGCGTTCAACCAATTACTTTTGTTCAAAGAATTGGTATGGCGGTCAACGAATGGTACAAAGAATGGTTCAGCTCTCCCTTTTACCACAAGCTTTACTTTCAACGGGATGAAAGTGAAGCAAAAAATATTATTGATAGTTTATTAGATTATCTGAAACCCGCTCAACACAGCAGGATGGTGGACGTTGGTTGTGGACGGGGAAGACACGCCAAGATTCTTGCTGCGCATGGTTTTGATGTAACGGGTACTGACATTTCCTTCGAATCAATAGCGTATGCTCAGAAGCATGTTGGCGAAAGTGAAAACTTGCATTTTTTTCAGCACGACATGCGGCTGCCTGCCTGGATCAATTATTTCGATTACGCATTCAATTTTTTTACATCATTCGGATATTTCCGAACCCGGCGGGAACATGATGATGCTATGAGAAGTATAACCAATTCGTTAAAACGGGGTGGAACAGTGGTTTTCGACTATCTGAATGTGCACTATGCCGAGGAACATCTTGTGCCGGAGGAACAGAAGAAAATAGAAGAAACTACATACGACATTCATCGCTGGCATGATCAGGATTTTTTTTACAAAAAGATTGCGATAAACGATCCTTCGTTATCGGAGACGACTGAGTATGTGGAGCAGGTGGCAAAGTTTTCATTGGGCGATTTTACAGATATGCTCTCGTTTCAAAAAATGCAAGTAGTAGATGTTTTCGGCGATTACAGCCTATCTACTTACGATGTGAGAAAGACTCCCCGCATGATCATCATTGCAAAAAAAACTGGGTTGTAAAGTACATGCTGCTGAGCGGCGTTTTTTGTTTCACCTACATTTGTCAAATGGGCATCATCGGGACAACAACTTCGTTGTGGCAACAGCTCACCGATTTGGACAGATGGCTTTTCGTTCAACTAAATTCCAAATTAACCAACCCGGCGTTCGATACTTTGTTTCCGTACTTCAGAGATTCTGTGTTTTGGGCGCCGTTGTATATATTTCTTTTTGCTTTTATAGTTTTCAACTTTGGGAAAAAAGGGTGGAAGTGGAGTGTCGCCTTTCTTGCCACAATTGCTGTTACGGATTTATGCGGGACCTATTTATTTAAGCAAAATTTTCAACGCTTGCGTCCTTGTCAAGATCCGGTTTTTTACACACAAGTGAGACTTCTGCTAAAAAACTGCTCCGGCGGCTACAGCTTTTTGTCAAACCATGCTGCCAACCATTTTGGTCTGGCAACATTTATGATGTTGACTTTGAAGCCGGTTCTGCACAAATGGATTTACCTGTTCCTCATATGGGCTGTGCTGATTGCATATTCGCAGATCTATGTAGGGGTTCATTATCCTTCTGACGTGATTGCAGGCGCACTGCTTGGAACATTAGCAGGATGGCTGATAGCGAGAGGGTATCAAAAAAACGTGGGATATTTGGCGTTGACCAATAATTAGCAGATGGAGGTATTAATAGTACTCGGGTTGATTTTGTTGAACGGACTTTTTGTAATGTCGGAGATAGCTTTGGTATCTGCGCGGAAGGCAAGGCTGGAGACAATGGCTGAAAGAGGAGATAAAAAGGCTGCCAGTGCTCTGGCGCTTGCAAATAATCCTGAACTATTTTTATCGGCTGCACAAATTGGCATCACACTAATAGCTATTTTAACAGGTGTATACTCCGGCGAACGATTTGGCAGGTACTTGGAACCTTTCTTTCACGACATTGAGCCGTTAGCCCCGTATGCAAAAACGATATCCACAACGATCATCGTTATTATCGTAACGTTTTTGTCTATTGTTTTTGGCGAGTTAATTCCTAAACGCATCGGTTTAATCAGTTCGGAAAAAATCGCCAAAATAGTGGCGCCGCCTGTTCGAACTTTTTCTAAAATCACATACCCGATTGTTTGGGCATTGAATAAAACAAGCAATCTCGTTTTTAGAATATTCAACATAAAAAGCAAACGGGAAAACACTGTTACGGAGGACGAAATTCGAGCCATTATTTCCGAAGGAACCGAATCGGGTTCTGTTGAGGAAGAAGAGAAACAAATGATCGACAGAATCTTCCACCTTGGAGATAGAAACATAACATCGCTGATGACGCACAGGAGCGATATAGTTTGGTTTGACACTACGGATAATGAAGAGAAAATAAAAGAAAAGATTCTCCAGGAACCACATTCAGTTTACCCAATTTGCGATGGTGAAATTGATAATATAAAAGGAATGGTGTCCATCAAGGATCTATACGTTTCTGACGACAGGACAATGTTCAAGCACCTGATGCGTCCTGCTCTTTTTGTTCCTGAAAACAATTCGGCTTACCAGGTAATGGAAAAGTTTAAGGAGACCAAAAATCATTCATGCTTCATTGTAGACGAATATGGAAGTCTGCTCGGGATGATAACGCTGAATGATATTTTGGAAGCCATTGTTGGCGATATCCCGCAGTCCGGAATTGAAGATTATGAAGTGACTGATCGTGGTGACGGAAGCTTTCTTGTAGATGCGCAGGTTCCGTTTTACGACTTTCTTACTTATTTCAATAAAACCGAATGGTTGAACGAAGAAGAGCAACAATTTGACACGCTTGCCGGATGCATTCTCGATGTGCTGGAGCACATTCCCGAAGTGGGCGAAAAGTTGAAATGGAAAGAGTTCGACATTGAAATAATTGATATGGACGGCCACCGCATTGATAAAGTGCTTGTCCTTCCCAGCGAGGATGTGATAAATGAAATGAAGGATGAAGATGAAGACGAGGACTAGTGCACCTCAAACTCCTCGTGTTGTTTGGGAATTTCAATGTTTTTGAAAAGTTTTCGTTGCAACCTTCCGGCAAACTCCTGCTGCACTTTGTATTCACCATGCACTAAGAAAATTTTTCTGACCTGTTCCGGATCTTGACAGCTGAGGAATTTGCGGAGATCATCGCAGTCGCCATGAGCACTCATCCCTGCCATTTTCCCTATCTCCGCTTTCACCGCGCAATCTTCTCCGAATAGCTCCACTGTGCCGGCGCCATTCAGCAGTTCGCCACCAAGCGAAGCATCACTGCAGTAGCCTACAAACAACACACTGTTCTTTTCGTCGGACAAAACCCTTTTCAAATGATGCCGTACTCTGCCTGCATCTGCGGTTCCGCTTGCGGAAATAATAACGCAGGGCTCTTCATAGTCAGCCACGCGTCTGCTATCCTCTACCGATTCCACATATTTCAACCCGGTAAAATGAAAGGGATCGTCATCTACCGACATTACCTGCTGCATTCTGTCGTTAAAATCACCTGTATACTTTTTCAAAACGTCTGTTGCCTTTTGGCTCAGCGGACTATCGACAAAATAATGGAGTTCGGGCAATCGTTTTTCTAATTCAAGTTGATTAAATGCGTAGAGTACTTCCTGCGTTCTGCCTACACTAAAAGCCGGAATAATCAGTTTTCCTTTTTTTTCTATACAGGTTTTTTCAAGCCACTCCCGAATAGTCTTGATGGTGTTGAATTTTATATCGTGATGTTTGTCCCCGTACGTTGTTTCCATAATTATGTAATCGGCTTGGGGAAACTCTGCCGGCGACGGCAGCAGCACTGATCTTGATCTTCCCACATCTCCTGAAAAACACAAACGGATTTTTTTGCCATCTTCATCTATTGTTAGGTTAATGGCGGCACTTCCTGCGAGGTGTCCCGTATTTGTGAGCACTGCAGTCACACCTGAAATAGGCTCAAATTCCGTTTCAAAATCTACTTTTTGGAAGTGTGTTAATGCATGCGCAACGTCATCGGACGTGTAAAGAGGATCATATTCGGCTAAGTTCTTTGCCTTTCTTTTCTTGTTGATGTACTCAACCTCATAGGTTTGAATTTCTGCACTGTCGTACAACAAAATCTCGGTCAGGTCTTTTGTTGCTTCCGTGCAAAAGATCTTTCCATTGAAACCATCTTTAACCAACTTGGGAATAAGTCCGGAGTGATCAATGTGTGCATGCGATAGCAGGAGAACAGA
The DNA here is from genome assembly GCA_023436425.1 of Bacteroidota bacterium. Lineage (GTDB taxonomy): Bacteria > Bacteroidota > Bacteroidia > Chitinophagales > Chitinophagaceae > Flavisolibacter. Next base: position 19,777 of record JAEZJD010000118.1, read on the forward strand.
AACTTCTTTGGGGTCAAAGCCCCAGTCGTGGTTCAAGTCATCGGTTTGTGGGCCCATGCCCTGAAACATTCCGCAATCAAGTAAAATCTTATTTCCGTTCTTTAGTGTCAGTAAGTATTTTGAGCCGGTAACCGTTCGTGCTGCTCCGTGAAATCCAATCGTCATGTGGCAGATTCTGCATAATTCATGCCGCTAAAGTTTGTCTGCAGCCTGCTTTGCTTCGGTCATGCTTTTGTTCAGCCCATACGCTTTCTGATAATTTGCTTTCGCATCTTTTTTGTTTCCCATTGCTTCCTGCGTTTTTGCGATGGCAAAATAAAACTCCGCTGTTGAAGGAGAAATTCGCTGACCTAATTCGAAAACCTGGAGAGCTTCTTTGTATTTGCTTTGCTTGTGCAACAATTCTCCTTTGTCCAGGTAAGCATCGAGAAAGTTGTAATCCTTCCTTATTGCTGCATTATAGTTAGCGATTGCGTCAGTTGCGTTGCCGGTATTCGCGTAATAAGTCGCCTTCACATAAAACGCTTTGGCTGCATTTTCGGTTGAGTCGGAGCGGAGCAAAAGATCAGTGAGTCTCAGGGCTTTTTTGTTTTTTGCTTCTGCAAAATCATAGGCAAGATCATAACCAAGTTCCACATCACCAGGCGCATACGAAAATGCTGCTTCTTTCAATGTGAGTGCTTCAGCGATTTTGTTTTGCTGTTTCAGAATTTCACTTTTGAGAAGCAGAGCATCGATTTGATCCGGGTATTTTTTCAAAATGTTGTCGCAAATGGCCAACGCCTGCTGCAGTTGATTTTTTTGCTGGTAGCCTCGTGCAAGTCCGATTTGTAATGAAATGCTTTCCGGCAATTTTGCTAGCGCTGCTTTCAAAAAACTGATCGCGGAGTCACTGTTTTTCTGTTTCAGAATCGTGGTAAGCGACAGTGCATATTGCTCCGTTGGATTCAGTTGCCAGGCGGTGCGAAGGTCATGTTCCGCATGAAGCAGCTGATTATTATGATAAAAAAGACTTCCTCGATGATAATATAGTTCGGGATTTTTCGGCGACATTCGGATGCTGTCGGTTAGCTTATCGTAGGGAGGTTGCTCTGCTATTGTGTCGGCCACATTCATTGAATCGGTGCAGCCGACAAAGAACAAAAACAATAAACAAAAAGCAGGGAAAAAACGCATCATCCCCAAAGCTAAAAACAGATCATTGCAACAAATATTATTTTGACAGCTTTTAACAAGCTGCTAATATTGCCGCCATGAGAACACTTGTTTTCGTTGCGTGTTTTATTGCTTTTTCATCCTGTTTCCATCAGCAGAAGGTTGCCGTAATTGCCGCGCGGCCGGATACGCTGCGTCATCCCGAGGAAACTCACTTCAGAAACATTCGGCAATTAACTTTTGGAGGCGACAACGCAGAAGCTTACTGGTCGTACGATGGTAAGAAAATAGTTTTCCAAAAAACAAAAGCGAATGAAGGTATTGAATGCGACCAGATCTTTTTAGGAACATTTCAGCCGAATGGTTCGTTCGTTACAAGAATGATTAGTTCGGGAAAAGGACGAACAACATGCGCATTTTTCACCAAAGACAATCAACAGATTATTTATGCATCAACACAAGCGGCCGGAGATGCTTGCCCACCGGTGCCTGACAGATCGAAGTATGGCAACAAATACATTTGGCCGGTGTACGAGAGCTACGACATCTACATGAGTGACTTAAATGGAAAAATAGTGAGGCAGCTCACAAACACTGCAGGTTATGATGCGGAAGCCACTCTTTCCCCGGATGGAAATAAAATGATCTTTACGTCCATGCGCAACGGCGACCTTGATTTGTATGTCATGGATTTAAAAACAAGCACTACCACCCAATTGACAAACACATTGGGATACGATGGCGGAGCATGGTTTAGCCACGACGGCAAAAAAATTGTGTGGCGTGCAAGCCGCCCAAAATCAGAGGCGGAAATTAAAGAATACAAAGATCTATTGGGCGATGGACTGGTGATGCCAACACAGATGGAGGTATTTGTAGCCAATGCTGACGGCTCGGATGCAAAACAGATTACGAATTTGGGTCAGGCAAATTGGGCGCCGAACTTTTTACCGGATGGCAGAATAATTTTCTGCAGCAACCATGAATTTAAACGAGGCTTTCCTTTTAATATGTACATCATAAATCAGGACGGAACAGGGCTCGAAAAAATTAGTCACGATCAAACTTTTGATGCTTTTCCGATGATCAGTTTTGATGGAAGAAAAATAATTTTCAGCAGTAACAGGAACAATGGTGGCACCCGCGACACCAATATTTTCATTGCTGACTGGCTAAAGTGATTATTGAGCCCTCACAAATTCGGTAAATAGTTGCTGCAGTTTGGCAGTAACTTTTCTTTCAGGAAAAATATGATCATCCACTTGTAAGACAGGAAGAATTTCTTTAGTTGTGCTGGTGATGAAAGCTTCCCTTGCGCTCAACAGCTCTTGCAATTGGATGGGTCGTTCCTCAACTTCAAAGTGTTCTTTTGCAAGCTGAATAACTTTGCTGCGCGTGATTCCCTTTAAAATGTTTTCACCTGCAGTTGCAATTTTGTCTTCGTTGGTAACGATAAAAAAATTGCTGCGCGGACTTTCAGTAATTGCTCCATTTTGATGATACAACAGATCGTCAGCATTTGATTGCTCCAGCCAAGGCTTTAGCCAAATAGACATTGTGTAATCAATTGTCTTTACATGTGGAAGTTGCCTTTGATGATCATAGGTGACGAGCTTCATTCCCTTTTCTCTTTGTGCTAAGGTGGGAACTGTAAACGAATGCTGCGAAATCACAACATTTGGTTTGCCTATTGAAAGATTATCCTCGGAATACCCGCCGGTGATTGTGATGCGCACACCGGAGTTTGGAAAATTGTTTTTACTTATAAGTTCTTCGACATGTTCTTTCAACTGTTGCTTCGAAAGATCAATATTGAGTCTCATCTGCGCTGCAGAAAAGAATAAACGATTCAAATGTTCGTCAATAAAGAGAGGTTTGTGTTGATTTAGCCGAAAAAAATCGAAGACTCCGTACCCACGTTGAATGGCAAGATCGTTGAACAGGAAGCAAGGCTCTGCTGCTGACATTAATTCGCTATTGAAAAGAATCCACCTCATGATTAAACTTGCTTTTTTAGTGAAGGAGTGTTTTGATTTTTTGACGGATTTTTCACCAAAAATGATCTTGACAGCGACAGGAGAAAATCGTTTTTTACAGACAGCAAGAACACACCATATACGATAATACAAAGAACTATTGTAGCAACGAGTTGAGTTACTTCCTTGTGCAACAACCATTCTGCCAGGTACACAATAGGTATAAACAACGCAGCCCCTGCCACCGCTTGCAATATTGTTCTCCCCTCAAAAACCTTTAAACCCGAATTCAGTTGAAAAGCATAATAATAATTGAACAACAACACGGTGACTTCGGCGATTATTACAGCCAAACTGGTTCCTATATCGGCGTAAAAATGCGATAGCGGCAACGTGGCAACAACGAACACGATGGCTCCTGCTGTTAATCCTCTCAACACCAGTTTTTCCTTATTAAAAGGCATCAGAATTTGTTTGTCCAAAAAAAGGCTGTAAGCTTTCACCACAGGATATAATGCCAGGATTTTTAGGTTGGGCGCAATCCTTAACATGCCAGTTCCAAAATAAACTGTTGTAAATTTTTCGGCGAGCAAAAACAAGCCGGCCGACATTGGAATTGTCGTAAGAAAAATGAGCTGCATTGACCGGCTAATGGTACTTTGCAACGCCTGATTTTCGCTTTTGTGTACAAGAGAAACAGTTCTTGGATACAGCACCAGCAAAGCATCTGTAACCACGTTGCCGCCAATCCGAACAACCTTGGCGGCAAACATGTAATACGCCACGGCAGCACCCGTGGTGAGCAGACGCAAAAACACATTATCAAGCAATAGCACAACTCCATACACAAGACTTATTTTGTACGTTACGCTCACGAAGGGAATGTGCTTCCTCCAGTTGATTTTCCTGAAGCTGATTTTCACCTCAGATGCCATCTTTACGAAGTTCCACACGAGTATTGCTATGGCGCTCAGGCAAATGATTGCATAATAAATGACGTAATCTTCCGGCGCTTTCACTAACATGAAAATAGCTGCTAAGCCAAGCAGGCGAACAGTTATGGAGCGGAAAGCGATATAGCGAAATTGTTCAACGCCCCAGAAGTACCACTCGCATGCAAACGAATTAACAAGCAAAAAAGAGAGTCCAAGCAAAATCAGACGAACATCACCAACTTTTTGATAAACAATTGTGGTGAACACAATGAAAAGCACAGTGCTGATGGCAGAGGTAAGCAGGTGTAACGATAGCAGCTCAGAAACGACAGTGTTGAGTTTTTCCGGCTCATCTCTCTTTCTCGCAACTTCCCGTATGCCATAGGTTGCTACTCCAAATTCTGCAATAACAATAAAGTAGTAAGTTAGCGAGTCTATAGTGCCTACATTACCTAAGCCTTCTTTATCTAACACTCTCGATATGTAAGGAATGGAAATTAGAGGAAATGCAATCTGGCTGAGCGACAGCAAAAAGTTGTATAGCAGATTTTTTTTTAGACTCACGATGTGCCGATGCACTACAAACATAGATATTAATGTGTTGATGTGAATATTGCCATTTACGATACAGAGCACTTCGAAACCACTTACACTTTAATAAGAGTGTTTGCTGACGAATCGAATACTGTGGCTGTGTTCACCACCGAAGAAATGGCAATAGTTCTCCGAAAAATGCTCGGCGAAAAAAATTCGGGAGTGAATTGGATTTTGTTCTCATCAAAAGACGTTGCGAACATAAGACGTATCTATTCCTATTGCCGCAAGCAGCGGGTGCAGTACTTATTTCTGAATACCGTTAATTATCATCATCTGCTGTTTGGATTATTAGCGCTCCGTTTGAAGCCCACGAAGACGATAGTTACAGTGCACGATGCCAACAGCTTTTACCGACCTAAGTTGATGTTTCACTGGCGCAGCATCGCACGAGCAATTGGAAAGAAATTGCTGGCAAATACAGCTGATGCATTTGCGACACTGCTTACTTCCACAAAAAAATACATTCAGGATAATTTCGCGATATCGAAACCAATTATTTCTATCCCGGGCAGTTTTTATGAGGAACACAAGTTAGAAGCCAGTGACGAATGGCCTGTTATCGCCATTTCGGGTTCAGTTGATGTGAAAAGAAGAAATTACCAACAGGTATTCGATTTGCTTGAAGAGTTGGAGGATGTTGAAATCGAGTTTGTTCTTTTGGGCGCTGCAAAAGACGAGCAGGGCAAGCAAATCATCAACAAACTGGAGACGTGGGCAAGCGAAAAACTAAAAATCACCACGTACAACGACAAGTTTGTCGATGAGGAGGAATTCAACAAACAACTGCGTCGGTGTGATTTTGTATTTGCGCCGTTGCAAAAAACATTCAACGAAGAATCTACTCTACCTGAAGAATACGGGCTTACCAAAAGCTCAGGTTCTTTTTTCGACGCAGTTCGTTTCGGAAAACCGCTTATCGTGTCATCAGACATCACAATACCGCAAGAATTAGTTGGACAGTGCATTTTTTATAAATCGGCAAAAGAACTTGCAGCCTTTCTTACCACGCTCACACCAGAAGAGAAAAATTTATTGATAAAAAAAGCTGTGGAAAATTCAGGCAAATTTGCCCTGAAGCGAATACAGGAACAAGTATTTTCTGCCATTCATCTGTAACCATTTCTTCTGCGAAACGTTATGTTAAAACGCCATCTGCCTCTAAAGGCGGATTTACTTTTACAGCTGTTATGAGAAAGCTTTTTTGTGCGGCATTATTGTTCGCGATTGGAGTTCACGCAAACAGTCAGAATATTCCCATTCAGATAAAAACAGTTAACCAGAGTCGGCAACCTATTGCCGGCGCAACTGTCACTGTTTATTCACTGCCTGATTCCTTGTCAAGGTTGCAGAAGATTTCTGACAGCCTTGGGGTTGCACTTTTTGATCTGCAACTCAACCATCCTTATCAGCTAGAGATCACTTCCGTCGGGTACAAGACCAGCACGAAAAATATTACTGTGAGAGAAGAATCGTCGCAATTCGTTGTTGCCATTGAGCCCGAATCTAAATCGCTGTCCGGCGTTGTGGTAACTGCTAACCGTCCGCTCATGAGGCAGGAAGATGATAAAACGATTGTTGACCCCGAGAACCTTGCATTATCCTCTACAAATGCTTATGAAATTGTTGAAAAGACCCCGGGTTTGTTCGTGGACCAGGATGGAAACATTTACCTGAGCAGCACAACTCCTGCAAGAGTTTACATTAATGGACGCGAACAAAAAATGAGCGCTGCCGACATGGCGACACTGCTAAAGAGTTTGCCACCAAACGCTATTGCCTCAATAGAAATTATGCGAACACCATCAGCACGATATGATGCTTCCGGAGGCGGAGGTATTGTGAACGTAATTCTTAAAAAAGGCGTTCGCATTGGCCTGACCGGAAGTGTAAATGCCGGATTAAATCAGGGAACTTACGGAAATCAAATTGCGGGCTTTACCCTTAATAATAATGATGGGAAGTGGACACAAAGTTTGAATATCCAAATTAGCAATAGAAATAATTTTGAGGAGCTTAAGTCTGAAAGAAACTTCTCTCCCGACTCACTGCTCTCCCAGAAAGCAGAAACAAAATACCCGGCAAAAAGTTTTTACATCGGGTACGGCGTTGGTTATCAGTTTACCGATAAGTTTGAGTTGAATTATGATGGTCGCTTTAGCCGCAACCATTCGGAAAACAGAAGCATCAATCTTTCAGAGATCAGACGTTTGAGCAGCAACAGCACTGTAACCAGCAACGAAGCTCTGGTACAAAGTGACGGACGCAATCGCACACTCAATCAAGGTTTAAACGCAAAGTATAAGCTAGACGATAACGGATCGGAATGGACTGCTGATCTTTCTTACACCTACTCGCCAAACAACACACAACAGGTTTTTTCCACCAGCTTTTTTGTTCCTTCTCTACCGGTTTCTTCGGGCGACGGATCAATAGAGAATGCGCTGACGTTTTTTTCTGCGCAAACTAATCTCTTAAAAAAGCTTCAGCATAAGATCACTGTCGAAGGCGGACTGAAGTCTACCAATGTTTCATTTGAAAACAGCACATCATACTTCAGAACTATCGGCGGAAACAAGATTCAGGATAAAGTTCGCAGCGGTGCGTACAATTACAAAGAGAACATCAACGCTGCATATCTGCAGGCTTCCAAAACATTCGGACAAATAATTTTGAAAGCAGGTACCAGGTTGGAAAATACAAATATGGTAGGGCACCAGCTAGAGCCAAAGGATACATCTTTCACGCTTCACCGCACCGATTTTTTCCCCTATGTTTATTTGAGCAGGACGATTATGAAGATTGCAGGCTTCGACCTGAAAGCGTACCTGGTTTATCGTAGGACGATAAACAGACCTGCTTATGAATATCTCAATCCTTCCCAACGATATATTGATCCGTACTTGTTTGAAACAGGCAATCCATCGTTGCGTCCCCAATTCACGAGTAATTACGAGGCGAATATCTCGGTAGATGAGCGTCCCATTTTTGCTGTGGGGGTGAATGACGCCAAAGATATTTTTACGCAAGTAGTGTATCAGGCAGATAGCAGCCGCAGCATTGCTTATCGCACGTACGACAATCTGGGAAAAAACAAAGAATTTTATTTCCGTGGATTGGGGGCCATTCCACCTGGAAAAAAATATTTTTTTGTACTTGGCGCCCAGTACAATCATAACTTTTACCAAGGTTTGTACGAAGGCAAGCCGCTCCAGTTTAAAAAAGGAAGCTGGACTCTCTTCACTTACCACCAATTTAAGGTTACGCCAAACACGCAATTGTCTATGCACGGTTTTGCCCGGCTGAATGGACAGCTGCAGTTTTATGAGCTAAACAGTTTCGGACAGCTGAATGTAAGTCTGAACCAGCAGTTCCTAAACAAAAAACTAACAGTTTCGCTGAGCGGATCTGATATTTTTTATACCAACAAAAATGAGTTCACCATTAACCAGGGCAGCATGCAGGCAAGTGGTGTTCGCCGAAGCGACAGTCAGCGGTTTGGTGTGAATGTGCGATACAACTTCGGTATTCGCAAGAAAGAAGAAAACAAAATTTTTGATATAGAGTCGCTGGAAAAAAAGCCTTGATCCGGTTGTGCTGAAATTCTAAGCAAAAAAGAAAAGCTATCTGAACAAACTTGTGGCGAAGGAGACCGACACGGTGCTCACCGTTGTTTTTGTGAGAGAAAAGCTATCGCTGATTTTGATGTTTTTAATATTTATCGCCGCGACTACCAAAAGAGTAACAGCAATAAGTTCCACTAGTCTTCTTACACGCATGGTTGGAGTGGTTTAGTCGGTAAGTGTCACAAATTTATATTTAAAATTTTGAAAGTTTTTTTTGTAAGCCGTTTTTCTGTGTTTTCCATTGGTATGTGAATTGTAATCTCTACAATTAAAGAGCATTATGAAAGCCTTACTCATAGCAGCCTCAATAGTAGGAATCGCGGGTGCCGGTGCCATCCTTTACCTACAGCGTATCTCTCGTTCCGAGAGACCTAAACAACTGGCGAGCGGCTCAGACATGAGCACAATGGCGAGACCTGCACATCACGCAATGGGATAATGGGCGCCGTGTCAGCTTTGTGGTATGAAAATGGTTTAGGATGATAGAAAAAATATGGACATTATCATTCAGTCTTTAGGCTTTAAAGCAGGCGAGCAGTTAGAAAGTTATATACGTGGCAAACTGGATAAACTTAGCCCAAGTGATCACATCATTCGTGCTAACGTTACATTATATCTTGGACCTGACAGAGCAACGCCCAATGACTATTGCGAAATTCGGCTGGAGGTCCCCGGCAATGATTTATTCGTAAAAGAAAGCAGTCCCGATTTTGAGCAGGCGATTGACGAAGCAGTGAACAAACTGCAATCTATGATTCGAAAGTCAAAGGATAAGGTGGTGAGAAGCAGGCAACAAAGGGTGAATGAATAATTACTCCTGCGCTTTCTTCTTTCGTAAGAGCTCCTGGTACTGCACTTCATTTTGGTCCCACCTGTGGTGTGCTGAAAAAATAGTGATAAATAAAACAATGGCAACAATGCCAATCAGCACTACTATAATCACGGACGAATGACTGCGCAGGTCCATGTCGGCTCTTTTGTACCAACCCGAGAGGAAGTTAACGAGAACAGCTGCGGACATTAAAACTCCCAGTGGTAGTCCGATAGAAAGCTTGCGGAGAAATTTTTTTTTGTTAAGCCGTTGATGCTGCCAATAGGTAATGAAATCTTCTTCTTGTTTGGTAAGCATGTGTTCGAGGAGTTGAAAGAGTAAACCTTCAGCTTTTATACTTACTCTTTAAGGGATCTGGAGGTACCGAGCGGAGTCGAACCGCTGTGGAAGGTTTTGCAGACCTCTGCCTAGCCCCTCGGCCACGGTACCTTGTGAATTCCAAATGTTGGATTCGAAATCCGAAATTTGAAGCGGTGCGAAAATAGGTATTTTTATCTCTTGAATGAAGTGATCTTAACAGCTTAACGCTCAATTAGCATGCAAAGAATAGCAGAATCAGAATTGATCATTAATGCGCGGGGTGCAATTTATCACCTCGACCTGCGACCGGAAGAACTTGCGCCCAATGTGATCGTTGTGGGTGATCCGGGGCGGGTGGCGGAAGTTTCGAAGTATTTCGACAAAATAGAAGTGAAGCAGAATCACCGCGAGTTTGTATCTCACACAGGATTTGTTGGTGGAAAAAGAATTACCTGCTTGTCAACAGGTATCGGTCCGGACAATATCGACATTGTGATGAATGAACTGGATGCTCTTGTCAACATAGATTTTGAAAGTCGGATTATTAAAGAGAAGCTTACGTCTTTGAATATAATTCGTATCGGCACTTGTGGTTCGCTGCAGGCGGATGTTCCTGTAGATTCGTTCGTCGCAGGCACACACGGGTTGGGACTGGATAATCTTTTGAATTTTTACCGCCTCGAGCATAATGAACAGGAAAAGCAATTGCTGCAGGCATTTATTACGCATACGCAGCTCGCCGGTTCTGTTACTATCCCATATATCAGCCTTGCAAGTGGGTCGCTGCTGAAAAGCTTTGTTGATCAATTTCATCACGGGATTACGGTTACATGCCCCGGTTTTTACGGTCCGCAGGGTAGAATTCTTCGCCTCGGTATCAGCAGCCCCGAATTGATAAATCGCTTGACAGAATTTCGGTTCGGACAACATAGAATTGCAAATTTTGAAATGGAAACTTCTGCCATCTATGGTCTGGGAAAGTTATTGGGACATCACTGCCTTGCGTTGAACGCCGTTGTGGCAAACCGTGTTGTCAAAGAGTTTTCGAAAGATAGTGCTGCAACCATTGACCGTTTAATCCGCCATGCCTTAAGCATCATGAGCTCAATTTTCTGAATATGAAATTTCACTTCTATAAATACCAGGGCACGGGAAACGATTTTGTAATTCTGGACAACAGAAAAAGTGAATTCGACGGACTGACCAAAGAACAGGTGGCGTTTTTATGCGACCGGCGCTTTGGCGTGGGTGCAGATGGATTAATGCTGCTCAACCCACACCATGATTATGATTTTGAAATGAAGTACTACAACGCCGACGGAAGGGAAAGTACTATGTGTGGCAACGGCGGCAGGTGTTTAGTGCAGTTTGCCAATGACCGCGGCATTGTTAGAACCACCTACAAATTCAAGGCGATTGATGGTGAACATGAAGCGGAATTAAACACCGATGGAACAGTGGCTCTGAAAATGCAAGACGTTCATGATGTAAAGTATGATGACGGACATTTCATCCTCAATACAGGATCCCCACATTTTATCGAATTCTGTGATGATGTTATGGATGTAGACGTATATAAAAAGGGTCGTGAAAGGCGTAATAGTCCTGCCTTTAAAGAAGATGGCATTAATGTCAACTTTGTTCAGCATACCGATGAACCAGACGAAATAATCGTTCGCACATATGAAAGAGGTGTGGAAAATGAAACATTTTCCTGCGGAACTGGCGTGACCGCGGCTGCTATTGTATCTGCACATAACGAGAATGGGTATAACAACGTGGTCGTGAAAACGAAAGGTGGCATTCTCAATGTTGAGTTTGATAAAATTGAAGATTCTTATCAAAACATTTGGCTCAATGGTCCGGCTGTTAAAGTTTTTGAAGGCGACATCGAGTTGCCCGACATGCAGCTTTAATTCACTTGTTTGATGTCTCCTCGTACATCACCTTTCAATGGTTAAACTTTCATTAGCATTGTTTGTACTTTTTTGTATAAACAGAATTGTACCTTTGCAAAATGAAGACAGATGTACTGCATCAGGAAAGGACGACAGACGAAAGCCTGAGTACAATAGAAAGAACGGTTCAAAGCGAGTACAAGTATGGATTCGTATCCGATTTAGAAGCTGACGAAGCGCCTAAAGGCCTGGATGAGAACACAATACGCTTTATTTCTGCTAAAAAAAATGAACCTGAATGGATGCTGGAATGGCGCTTGAAAGCCTTTCGCCACTGGCAAAAAATGGTAGAACCGCAATGGCCAAACTTCAGTTATGGCCCGATAAATTACCAGGATATTATTTATTATTCAGCGCCGAAACAAAAAGCCAAGGTCAACAGTTTGGATGAAATCGACCCTGAATTGCGCCGAACTTTCGAAAAGCTTGGAATTTCCCTCGACGAACAAAAAAGACTTTCGGGAGTTGCTGTGGATGCCGTAATTGACAGCGTTTCCATCGCCACAACTTTTAAAGAGCAACTCGCCGAAAAAGGAATCATCTTCTGCTCCATAAGCGAAGCCATTCAAAATCATCCCGACCTGGTAAAACAGTACCTGAGCAGCGTGGTGCCGGTGACGGACAACTACTTCGCTGCGCTTAATTCTGCCGTTTTCAGCGATGGTTCTTTTGTATACATTCCTAAAGGCGTTCGCTGCCCTATGGAGCTTTCTACCTACTTCCGTATTAATGCAGAAAATACCGGCCAGTTTGAGCGAACATTAATAATCGCCGACGAAGGCAGTTATGTAAGTTATTTGGAAGGATGCACCGCTCCAATGCGGGATGAAAATCAACTTCACGCAGCTGTTGTGGAGCTTGTTGCTTTGGACAATGCTGAAATAAAATATTCAACCGTTCAAAACTGGTATCCGGGCGACAAAGAGGGCAACGGCGGCATCTACAATTTTGTTACAAAACGCGGCATTTGCAAGGGGGTAAATTCCAAGATATCATGGACACAGGTGGAAACCGGTTCTGCGATCACATGGAAATATCCGAGTGTCATTCTGCGAGGTGATAATTCCGTTGGTGAATTTTATTCGGTGGCTGTAACGAATAATTATCAACAGGCGGATACAGGAACCAAAATGATGCACCTGGGCAAAAACACCCGGAGCCGGATTGTTTCGAAAGGCATATCAGCCGGCTTTAGCAACAACAGCTATCGTGGTCTTGTGCATGTAGGGAAAAATGCAACAAATGCCCGCAACTTTTCACAGTGCGACTCACTACTTCTTGGCGATAAATGCGGTGCTCACACGTTTCCGTACATAGAAGTAAAGAATAAAACAAGTGTCGTCGAACACGAAGCAACAACATAAAAAATCGGTGAAGACCAGATTTTCTATTGCAATCAGCGGGGCATAGACACAGAAACTGCGGTGGCGCTGATTGTAAATGGCTTTGCAAAGGAAGTGATGGTGCATTTGCCGATGGAATTTGCAATTGAAGCACAAAAACTCCTTGCAATTAGTTTGGAAGGCAGTGTGGGGTAATTAAG
>JAEZJD010000133.1 GCA_023436425.1 Bacteroidota bacterium
GTGTTTACCACACTTGTTGTTGGTATTGCCAAACTGGGTGATTTGAAAACCGTAGGTCGCGTCGGCGGAAAAGCGATCCTTTGGTTTGTAACGGCATCACTTGCGTCGTTGCTTATAGGATTGGTACTGGTAAACTATTTTCAACCCGGCCACTACATTAATCTTTCGCAAGCGGACGTGTCTGGCCTGGAGGATCTGCAGGGGAAAACAAAATCATTCTCCCTACAAAACTTCGTGGAGCATGTTATTCCAAGAAGTTTCGTGGAGGCGATGGCAAACAATGAAATGTTGCAACTTGTGGTTTTCTCGGTGTTCTTTGGTGTTGCTGCATCAGCCATCGGTGACTATACCAAACCATTGATTAAAGCTCTCGAAGTTGCCTCTCACGTTATTTTAAAAATGGTGAATTATGTGATGAACTTTGCGCCAGTCGGTGTTTTTGGCGCCATAGCAGCAGTTGTTGCAGCCAAAGGATTAGGCATATTTAACTTCTACCTTAAATATTTCACGTTCTTCATTCTCGGCATTGCCATATTATGGATACTGCTTTTGGGTATAGGCTTTTTAATTCTTGGCGGCAGAATGAAAGAGCTGCTTCGCCGCATTGGAAGCCCGTTGCTTATTGCCTTCAGCACAACGAGTAGCGAAGCGGTATTTCCGAAATTGACAGAAGAGTTAGAACGTTTTGGCTGCCGCGATAGAATAGTTGCTTTTGTTTTGCCACTCGGTTACTCCTTTAATTTGGATGGCAGCATGATGTATATGACTTTTGCAAGCATCGCTATCGCGCAAGCCTATGGCATTCACATGCCGCTAGCCACACAGCTTACCATGTTGCTGGTGTTGATGCTAACGAGTAAAGGAATTGCCGGAGTGCCACGAGCTTCACTTGTGGTGGTGTTGGCAACATGCGCTATGTTTAACATTCCGCCGGAGGGAGTTGCGCTTATCTTGCCGATCGATCATTTTTGCGACATGTTTAGAACGGCAACGAACGTAGTCGGCAACGCACTTGCAACCAGCGTGGTAAGCAAGTGGGAAGGAGAATTAGACAACGGTTGATTAAATTGATTTTGATGCATTTGATGAATATTATATTGTTGGAGGGTGGAGGATTCATTCAGCACTTTATAAACTGGGTTATTGAAAACGGCGGGCTATATATTCTGCTGCTAATCGTGTTTGCTGAAACAGGTCTTTTTATCGGCTTCTTTTTTCCCGGCGACTCTTTGTTGTTTGCTGCAGGAATATTCCTCGATAAAATAGCTAAAGAATTTATTGGATTACCTATTAATTCAGACATAAGTTTTGGATGGCCGCATATCACCATTATTCTTTTGATTATGCTGGCATCGATACTTGGGAATCTTGTCGGCTATTGGTTTGGAAGAAAAGCGGGACCTCTTTTGTATGAGCGAAAAGAAACATGGCTGTTCCGTAAAAAACATCTGGTAAAAGCAACAGACTTTTACCACGACTACGGGAAAGGCACTGTTTTTCTCGCAAAATTTTTACCTATTATCCGCACGTTTGCACCCATAGTTGCGGGCATTGTAAAAATGGACAGAGCTCCGTTTGTTTTTTATAACATTGTCGGCAGCATTGCCTGGGTAAGCAGCATGATGCTTGGCGGTTATTTTTTAGACGAATGGGTGAAAAAACAATTTAACTACAGCCTCGAAGAACACATCGAAGGCATTACACTCGTCATCATTTTGGTTACGACTTTACCGGTCATCTATAAGATTTTTGTGAAAAAAAGAAAAGCGGTAAAGCTGGAAAAAAACATTGCTGATAATTCAAAAGAGAATGCGTAGTCGATCAGCTACACTGCAGGCGAACGAAGGACGAATATTTAGTCTCGCCGTCATTGTAGCTGCATTAGGTTATTTTGTTGACATTTACGATTTACTTCTCTTCAGCATCATTCGCGTACCCAGCTTACAATCACTAGGCTTGTCGAAAGCGCAGATCACCACCGATGGAGAAACCATCATTATGTGGCAAATGGCCGGATTACTTATTGGTGGCATTGTCTGGGGAATAATGGGTGATAAAAGGGGGCGACTCAGTGTTCTATTCGGATCGATCATTCTTTATTCACTTGCCAACATTTCCAATGGTTTTGTGCAGACTGTTGACCAGTATAAACTGGTGCGCTTTATTGCCGGACTGGGACTTGCAGGAGAGTTAGGGGCAGGCATCACGCTTGTGTCCGAGCTTACAGCAAAAGAAAAAAGAGGTATTGCTACTTCTTTTGTTGCCGGCATTGGGCTAACAGGTGCTGTGGTTGCGTTCATCATGAAAGAAAATTTTCACTGGCGCACCTGCTACTTTATTGGTGGCGCCCTAGGGCTGGGTCTTTTGATATTACGCATTTCTGTTTTTGAATCCGGCATGTACCACCAGGTGAAGAACATGGCTGTGAAACGCGGTAATTTTTTCATGCTGTTTAACAACAAAGACCGGCTGAAACGATATGTTCTTTCCATATTAATTGGATTGCCAACCTGGTTTGTGATCGGTGTGTTGGTTACATTCTCCGGTGAGTTTGGAGAAAAGATGGGCATTCAAGAAAGAATTGATCCCGGCAAAGCTGTGATGTATGCGTATGCAGCAATTTCAGTTGGCGATATTTTGATCGGCTTTATCAGCCAATGGCTCAGAAGCAGAAAAAAAGCTTTGTTTTTGTTCTATGGCATCACTGCCATCTTTATGATTTTGTTTTTTACAATGCTCCAAAATAAAAGTGCGAGTGCAATGTATTGGATATCTGCTGGTCTTGGTTTTGGTACGGGCTTTTGGGCAATATTTGTGACCATGGGTGCTGAACAATTCGGCACCAACCTTCGCGCTACTGCTGCTACCACCATTCCTAATATGGTAAGAGGGATGTTAGCAATTTTCATTCTGCCATTGTTTAAAACAATTCGTAATGCCACAGACTATTACACTGGCGGATGGATCACAGCCATAATTATCATGGTGATTACCATATTTGCGGCGCTACTGACTGAGGAAACATTCGGTAAAGATTTAAATTATGTGGAGGAATAAATACGTTTAAATGAAGTTTCTCATCATCCGATTTTCTTCCATTGGTGACATCGTGCTCACTACTCCGGCTGTTCGTTGCTTAAAAAAACAAGTGTCCAATTCCGTTATTCATTACCTGGTAAAGCCACAGTTTGAAAACATTCTTGCGCCAAATCCATACATAGATAAAATACATCTGTTACAGTCGGACTGGAACAAGATGATACAAGAGCTGAAAGAGGAAAAGTTCGATTACGTAATTGATCTGCACCACAACCTGCGCACGTTGCGTGTGAAAAACGCCCTTCAGGTGCATTCATTTTCATTCAACAAGTTGAACATTGAAAAACTGATTTTTGTGAAGTTGAAATGGAATGTGATGCCGCACGTTCACATTATTGATCGGTATCTCGAAACCGTGAAATCGTTTGGCGTGGTGAACGATGGCGAGGGAATCGATTATTTCATACCTAAAGAAGAAGAAGTTCCGCTAAATGATATTCCCGCTTCCCACCAGTTAGGATTCATTGCGATTGTAATTGGTGCATCTTTCTACACGAAAAAATTGCCTGTTTACAAACTGCAGCAGCTGTGTCAAAAAATAAATTATCCGGTCATTCTCGTAGGCGCAAAAGAGGAATTTGAAGAAGCGGAACAAATCAAAAAGGCATCTCCGGGTAATGTTTACAATGCATGCGGCAAATTCACTTTGCATGAAAGTGCAGATCTGGTCCGCAAATCAAAACTGGTGATTGCAAATGACACAGGTTTAATGCACATTGCTGCTGCATTGCGAAAACCCGTAATTGCAATTTGGGGAAGCACAACACCATCGTTCGGTATGGTTCCCTATTACGGCGAACACTTTTTGTGGACGCACCCAAATCCATTCGACAACGTTCAAGTACATAAACTGTGGTGCAGACCGTGCACAAAAATTGGAAGGCATAAGTGCCCGCAAGGCCATTTCAAGTGCATGAAAAATATATCGATTGAAGAAATTGTCAGCAAGGCGCATGCAAGACTTGGTATCAGGCACTGAACAATTATTATTTTATCGCGAGCATAGTATCTTTATTGCCATTTCATGAAAAAGGTTCTTTTATCCGGACTGATTGCAGGCATCATTCTCTTCATCGTTAGTTATGGAGGCTTGTGGATCACCATCAGATTTTTCCCGCAAATATTTGTTGAATACAACAATCCTCTTTTTAAGTCCGACGGCAGTCGCGATCTGATGTTTTACATGCACGCATTTGTAATCAGCTTTGCGCTATCGTGGTTTTGGGAGCGGTTCAAAGCATTGTTCAAAGGACCTTCTATTCTGCGCGGCGTGGAATTTGGTTTTATTTATTCACTTGTAGGACTTCTTCCGGTGATGTGGCTAACATTCAGTTCGCTCGATATCACTGTGCTGATGGTAGCAAGCTGGTTTATTTACGGACTGTTTCAGGCTATTGTTGCAGGTATCGTTTTCGCGAAGATTAATCCTTAATTGAGAACCTTCATTCGGAGATTAAACACTACACTTAATTCGTTGTTCGTTTTTATCATGCCGCCTAGTTTTCGCGGAGGTGTAAGATTGAAATCTGAAAAATTTATTTTTCTGTAGCCGGTGAAATTGATGAAATTATTGTCTGCTGAAGATACTTTGTAATCAACGTCGAACCGTTTAGACACGCCTGCAAGCACAATCACAACGGTGCCTTTGATGTTTTGTTTTGATTCGGGGTATTTTGTCAGATTAGCAAAATAGATCATTAACTGAGGAAACTTTTCCGATTTTAATGTTTTTCTTAAATCGGCCGTCATTATCGGATTACCGCAATCGAAATGTTGAATATCCAGTTTAATGTTGCCGTTTAACTGTACTTGCTGCGCAGCAGTTGAAGTCGCAATAATCGTATCAGGTTTTCCGTAATCAGAAATTTGACAACTGAATGTGTTGATGTTCGTGCTGCCGTCAACCTTTAACGAACAGCCGCTCTGAATAACCCATTTTTTCACAACGGCTTTATCCGGCTGAAATGAAATCAAAATAAACAGAAGTAACACGAGCACTACTCTCATATCCAAAGCACGTAAGGTGCAATGCAAATTTGCTATAAAATACCATAAAAGGATATGAGCTTAGTTTGGTAAGCAGGCTTTTAGCATTTCTAATGATGATGAAGTCAATACAACGATCATGTGCACTTTTCGCTATGTGCAAAAAACAAAAAACTCCTGCACGCCATGGCGCAGGAGCTCTATGGAAAAAGAATTAAAGATTATTTCTGAACCTGATTGTTCACCACTTTTGCCAACTCGAACATAGAAACCTGGTTCTTGCCAAACAATGGCTTTAGCTTTTCATCTGCATTGATCATTCTTTTGTTCTTTTTATCCTGCAGATCGTGCTTTTTAATGTAATCCCACATCTTTTTGATGATTTCCGTTCTCGGCAAAGGCTTGTTGCCTACCACTTCTGCTAATTTATCACTTGGAGTAAGTGGCGCCATAAAGGCTGCATTCGGTTTTCTTCCGGATGATTTAGATGATCCTTTTGATGAAGAAGACTTTGAAGAAGACTTTGTTGAACTTTTAGTTGCTGCCTTTTTTGCTGCTTTGGCCATAGAATTTTTTTAAATGAGTTTAGAACAATGTAGTGCGTCAAATGCACCTAATAGCGTCATAAATATAAATAACATTCTTAAAGCCAAAACAAGGCTGACATGTAGTGGCGAAAAAAAATTTCCACTTTTGTGCGTAAGTGTTGAATTAATCGTAATATTGCGATTAATATGGGAGCAACGAAAGCACATGAGTTTAGCGTAAAAGACAACAAACTTTCCAAGTACGCCAAAGCCCTGGCACATCCGGCGAGAGTAGCCATTTTAAAGTTTTTGGCAGCCAAGGCTACATGCCAGTGCGGCGATATAGTTGAAGAACTTCCGCTGTCGCAAAGTACTGTATCTCAGCACCTAAAGGAGTTAAAGCTGGCGGGGTTAATCAAGGGTGAAATTGAGGGTGCAAAGGTTTGCTACTGCATCGATGAAAAAGAATGGAACGCCGCCAAAACGTCAATAAACCAGCTGTTTGAGAGCTACCAGCCTGCGGGCAATTGCTGCTGATTTTTTTTGGAAAACACCATCGTAATATTTCGATAACTTTTAAACAAAATACAATGGAAGCGCAAGATCAAATCAAAGAATTGGTAAGGCAGAAATACAGTGAAATTGCTTTGCAAGACAAAGAAACAAATCAAAGCTCATGCTGCGGCAGCGGCTGTTCCAGCACTGAGGTGTACAACATTATGGCCGACGATTACACTGAACTTGACGGTTACAATCCTGAAGCTGATTTGGGGTTAGGTTGTGGGCTGCCAACGCAGTTTGCAAAAATTAAGAAAGGCGATGTGGTAATTGATTTGGGAAGCGGCGCAGGAAACGACGCCTTTATAGCACGACATGAAACCGGCGAAACGGGAAAGGTGATTGGAATTGACTTTACGCCAGCAATGATTGAAAAAGCAAGACATAATGCAGAAGTGAGAGGCTTTCACAATGTGGAGTTCAGGGAAGGTGATATCGAAAAAATGCCTGTCGGTGGAAGTAGTGCAGATGTAATCGTGAGCAATTGTGTACTGAATCTGGTACCGAATAAAAAAGCAGTAATCAAAGAGATTTTCCGGGTGCTGAAGCCCGGTGGACACTTTTCGATTTCAGATATTGTACTCGAAGGAGACTTGCCAAAAACAATTAAAGAAGCTGCGGAAATGTATGCAGGCTGCGTAGCCGGCGCTATTCAGAAAGAAGAATATTTGAATCTTATTGAAGCAAGTGGTTTCACAAATATTATCGTGCAAAAAGACAAACCGATTACCATACCTGACGATATTTTGAACCAATACTTGACGGAACAGCAACTTGAAGAATTTAAAAGATCGGGTGCAAACATCAGAAGCATTACTGTGTATGCAGAAAAGCCTGTGGAGGCAAGATCATGCTGCGGACCGGATTGCTGTAACTAAGTGCCGAAGAAGGAGCAGTTGCACGCTGCAGCAACTGAACTACAGTGTCTTTATCC
>JAEZJD010000134.1 GCA_023436425.1 Bacteroidota bacterium
CAACAGTTGTAAACTGAGCGTAACCAACGTTAAACAGACAAAGCGCAGTTGCAATAACAAAACCTTTTTTCATATCTTTTTTCGGAACTCGAATGAGTTTGCGGCATTTACTGGAGAATGTAAAAATCTTGCCAGCTTACGCTTTGTACCCGCTATTCCTTACTTTTGCGTCCCTGAAAAAACCTGACAACATTAAAATTTTATGGCATCTACAGCAGACATCAGCCGCGGACTAATAATTAAGTTAGATGGCAGCCTTTACAAAGTGGTGGAATTTGGAGAAAACAAAACTGCACGTGCTGCAGCTAAGGTGTGGGCAAAGCTAACTGGCGTTGACAATAATCGTACTATTGAAAAAACCTGGAATAGCGGGGATACAATTTATCCAGTACGCGTGGAAAGAAAAGAATACCAGTACTTGTACAAAGACGACACGGGTTACAACTTCATGGACAACGAAACTTTCGAGCAAATTGCAGTGCAGGAAAGCGTAATAGATGCACCACAATTTTTAACCGAAGGGCAACAAGTGTCAGTGTTGATGAACACCGAAAGTGAAACCCCGATGAGCGTGGAATTGCCAGATAAAATAGTTGTGAAGGTCACCTACAGCGAACCGGGAATGAAAGGAGATACAGCCACCCGCACGTTAAAACCTGCTACCGTGCAGACAGGGGCTACGGTAATGGTTCCGTTGTTTGTTAATGAAGGTGAACAAATTCGCATCAACACCAAAACGGGTGAGTATGTGGAGAGAGTGAAACAATAATGAGCAACTTTTTATTGCATATGAGTTCCTGCGCGGAACTCTTTTTGTTTGCGCCATTATTGGTTATCCTTTTGCAGCCCCATTTGTAACTCCATTTGCAAACCATAAAATGCATTTAATCATTAACCCATAACTTAGCGATTCTGTTTTAAATCAAAAACAAACAAATTGAAACAAATGGATTTCAAGCAGATTCAGGAATTGATCAAACTGATCAACAATTCGGAAATAGGCGAGGTGACTATTGAGCAAAAAGATTTTCGGGTAACAATCAAACAAAAAGAGCCACAAATTCAACAAGTGATTTCGGCAGCTCCCGCTTCAGTTGCTCCGCAGGCCAGCTTTGCGCCACCTGCTTCACTTTCGCTTCCTCAATCTGCTGCGTCATCCGAGGACAGCCAGCAGAGAACTCCCGTAGCCCAAGGCAATCACGTTACCATAAAAAGCCCAATGATTGGTACATTCTACCGCAAATCTGCACCCGATAAACCCAACTTTGTAGAAGTAGGTGATGAAATTACCCCCGGAAAAGTGGTCTGTATAATCGAGGCAATGAAGCTGTTTAATGAAATTGAAAGTGAAGTAAAAGGACGCGTAATTAAAATATTGGTTGAAGACGCATCTCCAGTTGAATATGACCAACCACTGTTTCTCGTGGAGCCAAGCTAATGTGCCAATTTGAAAATTTGAAGAATTATCAAATCTTCAAATCCCAAATCTCCAAATTAAATAAATGTTCAAGAAAGTACTAATTGCAAATCGCGGTGAAATTGCCCTCCGTGTGATAAGGACGTGCAGAGAAATGGGAATTAAAACCGTTGCCGTTTATTCCACTGCCGATAGGGATAGCCTGCACGTAAAGTTTGCGGATGAAGCGGTTTGTATCGGCAAGCCGCCCGGTTCCGACTCTTATCTAAACATTCCCCATCTTATGGCAGCGGTGGAGATCACCAACGCCGATGCCGTTCATCCCGGCTATGGCTTCCTGGCTGAGAATGCCAAATTCGCCCAAATATGTGCCGACCACGGTATTAAGTTCATTGGACCTACTCCCGCCATGATTAATAAAATGGGAGATAAGATTACTGCTAAAGAGACCATGATCCAGGCCGGCGTACCGGTAATTCCCGGAAGTGACGGGCTGCTAAAAAGTCTTGATGAGGCGAGATCGCTGGCAAAGGAAATGGGTTATCCGGTGATCTTGAAAGCAACCGCCGGTGGTGGCGGTAAGGGCATGCGCATAGTGTGGGAAGATGCCGAAATGGAAAGAGCGTACAACACAGCGAAGGCTGAAGCAGGCGCTGCATTTAAGAACGACGGCATTTATATGGAGAAATTTGTGGAGGAGCCGCGACACATTGAAATTCAGATCGCGGGGGACCGGTACGGACGGGTTTGCCATTTAAGTGAAAGAGACTGTTCCATTCAACGCCGGCACCAAAAACTGGTGGAAGAATCACCTTCACCTTTTATGACTCCGAAGCTGAGGCAGAAGATGGGAGACGCGGCAAAAAAAGCTGCAGGTGCGATCAATTATGAAAGCGTTGGAACCGTAGAATTTTTGGTGGACAAACACCGGAATTTCTACTTTATGGAAATGAACACGAGAATTCAGGTGGAGCACTGCGTAACCGAAGAAGTAATTAATTACGACTTAATAAAAGAACAGATAAAAATTGCCATGGGCGAGGAGATTTCGGGTAAAGATTATTTGCCTGAGCTGCACGCTATCGAATGCCGCATAAATGCTGAAGATCCCTACAATGATTTTCGACCTTCGCCAGGAAGGATTACTGTGCTTCACCAACCGGGTGGACACGGAGTCCGGGTGGACAGCCACGTGTATTCCGGCTATGTGATTCCACCATATTACGATTCGATGATTGGAAAGTTGATCACTGTAGCGAGGACCCGCGAAGAGGCAATACACACCATGTACAGAGCGTTAAGTGAATACGTGATTGAAGGTGTGAAAACTACTATTCCTTTTCACTTGCAACTGATGCAGAATGACAAGTTCCGGGAAGGAGACTTCAACACAAAATTTTTGGAAAGCTTCACCCTTCAATAAAAAAACCCCGCAAATGCGGGGTTTTTTTAATTAGCCTTTGTGCTTTTGTTTTGCTTTGTATTTGCCTTTACCGGGAGTACCTCCATTCTTATGAGGATTGCCTACTCCTTTTTCCCAACCAAGATGTCTTCCGTTGTCTTTTCTTCCTTCGTACCTGTCATCATCATAATCACGATCTCTTCTGCGATCGTAGCTGCCATTATCGTATCTGTTGTTAATCTCTCTTATTCGTCTTTGACGTTCTCTTTCCAGCTGATCGATCATTCTTTGCTTTTCCGATTGGCTAAGATTAGGATTTGTCCTTATAGAATAAATTTTGGCGTCGTAATCTCTATTCACCTGATCTATGTCTGCCTGTCTGGATCCGCTGGTTGGATATTGTCCGCCGAGAATAACATCTCGTCCGTTAGTAGAGCCACCATTCTTTGGTTGACCGAGAATAACTCTGCGAGCTTCCTCTCTTGTGGTCTGTGCCTGCACTGCAGCGAAAGCACTGACTGCGATCAAAAGGGTAACGATCTTTTTCATAGTAGAATTGTTTCTTTTTATACCCGAAAATATGTACCAAAGAAAGCCGTCTGACGGAAGGAACTGTTAAGAAACCAAATTGAAAGCGTAGACGAACGAGCCTTTATCATTTTTTAACGAAAAGAAACCGGAGATTCTTGGGGCACCCTTTTTGCGCTCAATCAGCAAAGTGCTGCCATGCCGAAGATTTCAGTTCCTATCCAATTTCTTCTTGGTGCATTGTTTACGCTATTGATTGTTTCCATAATTGGGTTTACGCAATCTTCTACTTCAGCGAGACGAGATCCTCTTTTTAGATCAGTAGAAAAGCACGAGTGGTACGCGCCGCCGGTGCCGGCCGAATTATCATTCGCAGGTGAGAAGGCGCCAATTGGAAGGTGGGATGTAAAAGAAAAATTTGATAAAGAATTTTTGAGCATTTACTACAGCCCGGGAAGTATTCTGTATTTGATAAAACTTGCGAACAGAAACTTTCCCATCATCTCAGAACGGTTGAAGGCCAACGGAGTGCCTGATGATTTCAAATATTTGTGCATTGCCGAAAGCAATATGCAAAGTTGGGCTGTTTCCAGAACGGGTGCTGTAGGATATTGGCAGTTTATGCCCGGCACCGCTCCCGGTTACGGGTTGGAAACGACTGCGCAGGTTGACGAGCGACAAAGCCTAGAGAAGTCCACCGACGCCGCATGTAAATATCTAAAGCAAGCGTATGCAAAATTTGGCAATTGGACTGCAGCGGCAGCATCTTACAATTGTGGAATGGGGGGCTATGCGAGTCAGGCAGCATTTCAACGAACCAACAATTACTATGATTTGAATCTACCCGAAGAAACCAATAAATATATTTTGCGAATTCTCACATTCAAATACTTGATCGAAAACGCAGAAGAGTTGGGTTTTCACGTAGACGACAAGGACAAGTACTTCGAGATTCCGTACAAGACTGTTGAAGTGAATTCCTCAATCAACGACTTGGCCCAATTTGCCATCAACAATGGAACAAATTATAAAATGTTGCGCTTGATGAATCCCTGGTTAAAAGGAAAGTCGCTGACTGTACGCAGCGGGAAAACGTACTTAATTAAAATTCCGGCGGAGAAGTAAAAGAGCCCCGACTGACAGGGCTCTTAAGCTTTATCCAAGTGAGCGTACCCAACTGATGAATTCGTCTTTCGTTTTACCCAATTTTCTTTGCATACGACCGAAGAACTCTTCATCCTTTCCATCTTCCCACCTCAAATCATCATCGGTCAAATCTCCGTGGGCCTGCTTCACTTTTCCTTTAAGCTCATGCCATCTTCCTTTAACTTCCATATGATCCATAACACATATTTTACTTAACTCATCAAAATCATGTGCCAACTATTGACCAGCCGGAACCATTACGTGCAGAATTTGGGGCAGAACTCGGGCAGAAACTGTTGCCGTTTTGCCTAAATACTCACCATCCACCTGAAAGTATGTTTTGCGTTGCAATGCAATGTCCAGGCTTTTCGTTTTTATTACTTCTATTTTTTCGGGATGAAATGGTTTGCCGTGAAAAATTCCATTTAATACGGAGAAGAGGTTCAACTTTCGTACGATCACTACTTCGAAACATCCGTCCGCCACATCGCCTTCCGGATTGATCACGCCACCACTTCCGTATTTACTGGCATTAGCAATCACCACCATGTACGCTTTTCTTTTTAGCTCCGCAGAATCCGTTTTAATTGTGCATCTGAACTTTCGTTTTTTCCAAAGCACCTTTATTAGGGCTTTGCCATAGGTAAGCCAACCACGACCTTTAAATTCGTCGAAATATTTTACAATCATTGCATTCAGCCCAATATCGCTCAGGTGAATGGACAACTCCTCTTCATTAATTTTTACCAGGTCAATTGGTGTGCATTTTCCATTTATCAATATGTTGAGTGCTTCGTTCGCATCTGCCGGAATGTTTAGTTCCTTAGCCATGCCGTTCGCGGAACCGGCCGGCAGAATGCCTAAAGCTGTCGGTGTTTCCTTTAGAATTTTTGCCAGCAGTCTCACAGTTCCATCGCCACCAACTGCGACCACCGTATCGGGATTAATTTTTTCGATGTAATGTTTAATCGATGGTGGATCGTTGTCGCCCGACAAATGAAACATTTCAATTTGGTGGGGTAAATCTTTGAAGTAATCTTGAATAGATTTTTCCCAATCCTGCTTTTGTTTTCCGCCAGACACGGGGTTTATAACGAACAACAATTTCACAAAGTCTGTATTTGCATGTTTATTGTATACTGTAGTTTCTATGCAAACAGTTCACCAGGCACCAATTGGTAGCAAGAGTTTGAGGACTAAACTGTTTCATCTTTTCCGTTTATCGACGGAACCTACAATAAAATTGTACCGTGGATTTGGACACACAAACTGTTTTACCATTTACGGTCACGTTCTCAATGTGTCGGCATTTCCAAGGAGAAAATATAGAAGAGGAATTATCAGGAACACACTTGCATTGCTTCGCTTATTTATGGTGAAGCCTGCCCCGTGCGCTGATGTGGAACTGGAATGGAAAGGATCAAGACATAAAGTTCAGGCAGAGAATGATGGGTTTTTCAAATTCGAATGGGAAGACTCGGAGCCTTTTGACAAAGGATGGTTGGAAGTGAAGGTGGCTGCATATCTAAATCAAAATTTAATTGCTACAGCAACAGGTCATGTGTATGTTCCCGAGGAAACACAGTATATTTTTATTTCTGACATAGACGACACTTTCCTCATCTCTCATTCCGGCAATCTAAGAAAGCGACTTTTTGTTTTATTCACGAATAACGCAAGAAGCAGGAAACCTTTCGAAGGAGTGGTAAGACACTACCAATTGTTGCAATTATCCGGCACAACTAAGTCGGCGTCTAATCCGTTTTTTTATGTTTCCAGCAGCGAGTGGAACTTGTATGATTATCTGGTAGAATTTATGGCAGTGAATCGACTGCCTAAGGGAGTTTTACTGTTAAATCAGCTGAAACAATTTTCGCAACTGCTGAAGACCGGGCAAAATAATCATCAAACGAAGTTTACACGTATCGTGCGCATTTTAGAAGCGTATCCAAAACATCGGGTGGTTCTGTTGGGCGACAGTTCGCAGCAGGATCCTTACATATACGAATCGGTGGTGAAGCATTTTCCGCAACAGGTCCATGCTGTTTATATCAGGGACATTCACAAAAAGAAAAAGACTGTTGCAGCGGAAGTATTGAAGAAAATTGAATCTGCGGGTGTGCCCTGTTGTTTTTTTCAACACAGCTCAGATGCGATTTTGCACTCGATTAAAATTGGACTGATTGCTGCACAAGATGCTGAAATCAAAATGGAAAATCAAGTAACGAATTCTTAATTATTGATATGACAGATCCCGTTCCTCATCATCAATCCGGCAGTGAAACCAATACGGAAGATTCTGTTTCACTGCCTGATCAAAAAAGTGCTCAGGATTTTTTTCGCGTTGTGAAAGAACGTTTGTTCGCTATTAACAGTTGGCATGAGTATGCCGGAAAACTCACGGCAGACTTTCAACTAACCGACAGCGACGGAAATCCGGTGGACCGGCATCCAGAAAAGGGAGATTACTTTCAAATTTCGATACCAGCACCTGGTTCCGAATCAGGAGAAGGATCAGATTGGGTGCGCATTGAACAAATCGTAGATGAAAATTCAGAACATTCGCAGCAGGCGGCAATTCGCGTTCGACCCGCTGCAAGCCCGATCAACACACGTCAAGATGTTGCTCATTTCTTTTCAGATGATGCTACTTCATCCTTCATTGTTAAACGTGACAAAAATAAAGTGACCGCCGGTGTGTACGGCAGGAATGAAAAGCCGAATACAAATACAGAAACGTTGAAAGATAAGGTGAGAAACATCGCCGTTGCTACAGGTGCGATTTCTGGGTTTTCCAAATTGCAATGGAAAAGCTTAGTTAGTGGTTTGCTGAATAAAAAAGGGTGACGAATAAGACAGTTTTCTAGCTGAGAAACAAAATCATAAAACAAATCGATCGAGTGCCTTACTTTGTCTCATGCATTATGTGTCTGCCGAAGGTGTGAGTAAATCTTACGGTGTTAAACCTCTTTTTGAAAATCTTTCGTTTCATATTTCGGAAGGAGATAAGATTGCGTTAGTTGCCAAGAACGGATCCGGAAAGTCCACGCTGCTCAAAATCATTTCAGGCATCGAGATAGCGGATGAAGGCCAACTTTGGATTAATAAAAACGTGCAGGTAGCGCTGTTTGAACAGGAGCCTCAGCTTAACAATGCGGAAACTATATTAAACAATATCTTCAATACACATCATCCAATTATCGATGCCATCAAGCAGTACGAAGCTGCAGTTGACAAGGGAGAGAACGAGCGAATACAAAAATGTTTGCAGGCGATTGACGAACTCACTCCCGACGGCTCTGCGTGGAGCTTTGAAGCAAAGGTGAAACAGGTTTTAGGGCGATTGAACATTCATGAACTTCAGCAAAATGTTGCTACTCTCAGCGGCGGACAAAAGAAACGGATCGCTTTAGCAAAAGTGTTGATCGATATTGGATTCGAGCATAAACACGTGCTTCTGATTATGGACGAGCCCACCAATCATCTCGACATAGAAATGGTGGAGTGGCTCGAGCATTACTTAAACAAAGAAAGGATTACGCTTTTGCTTGTCACGCACGACCGGTATTTTTTAGATAACACTTGCACCGAAATATGGGAGCTTGAAAACGAAAAACTATACATCCACAAAGGCAATTACGAGAACTACATTGAGAAAAAAGCAACGAGAGAAGAAAGCGAAGCTGCCAGCATAGACAAAGCAAGAAATCTTTATCGTAAAGAACTGGAATGGATGCGAAAGCAGCCAAAGGCGCGGACTACGAAATCAAAAAGCAGGATAGATAATTTTTACGAAGTAGAAGCAAAAGCGAAGCAACAATTGCAGCAGCAGCAGCAGCTCGAGTTACAAAGCAAAATGAGTCGTTTAGGTGGAAAAACGGTCGAACTGAAAAAGGTATATAAAACCTTCGGAGACACTGTAATTCTGAAAGGGTTTGATTACACATTTAAAAAGGGCGAGAGGGTTGGCGTGGTCGGGAAAAACGGCGCGGGTAAGTCTACTTTCATCAACATCATTCAGGGACTGGAACCTGCCGATAGCGGAAAAGTAAATGTTGGCGACACTGTTGTTTTTGGAAATTATTCTCAACAGGGACTTGAGGTGAAGGGAGATTTACGTGTGATCGAGTACGTGAAAAACATTGCAGAAAATTTTCCATTGGCTAACGGTGCTTCGTTAAGTGCGTCTCAATTTCTCACCTTATTCCTGTTCAGTCCGGAACAGCAGTACACTTATTTAAGCAAATTAAGTGGCGGCGAAAAACGAAGGCTGCACTTACTCACCGTTCTGTTTCGCAATCCAAACTTTTTAATTCTTGACGAGCCAACTAACGATCTCGATCTGCCCACACTTTCCGTTCTCGAAAATTATTTAAGCGAATTCAACGGTTGCCTTGTCATCATTTCGCATGACAGGTATTTTATGGATCGCTTGGTCGATCACCTTTTTGTGTTTGAAGGACAAGGAAACATACGCGACTTTCCCGGCAACTATTCTCAATATCGCGAATGGCTTAAAACACAGGAGCCGAAGCAGCAGTTGACGGAAAACAAAGCGCAACCGGAGGAGAAGCAGCCTACCGCTAAAAAGAAGCTTAGTTATAAAGAACAGCGCGAATTTGAAATGTTAGGCAAAGAGTTACCGGAATTGGAAAACGAGCGAAATAATCTGCAAAAAGAATTATCCGGCGGCTCCGTTTCGTATGAAAAAATTCAAGATCTGGCGGAAAAACTGAGTAACCTGACGAAAATCATAGACGAAAAGGAGCTCAGGTGGCTGGAACTGAGCGAACAAGTGGGTTAGGGGCTTTGAAATAATGAAAAAACAATATAATTTTACCTCAGCAATCCAGCTCTGTGGAAACAAAAGTTTAATTCAGTACCTCCTACGTTAACCGCCGTACTTTAACTATTAAACTTTTGTGTATGAAAAAAATCTACTCAGTTTTTCGCGATGAAAGAGTTCAGGAATCAGCAATTGTTGCTACTATTCTGGCTGTAATTGCGATTGTTTCCATTGCTCTACTTTAACCTTACCTTACTACCGGTCACTTTACAGTGATCTTCTTATTAAACTAAATCCTCCCGTTTTGCGGGAGGATTTTTATTTCAGTACTTGGACTACTATCTAAGAAACAGCAATTCACGATACTTCGGCAGTTCCCATTCTTTGTCATCAACAATTTGCTCCAGCTTGTCTACGTGATATCTAATCCGATCGAAATATGCTTCTTTCACTTCAGTGCAATAGCCGATGGCTTTGTCACGAGTGTCCTCCATGTTGTTACAACTTTTCCTCGCCTCCACCATTTCGTCGCCAAGCTTAGCAACCTGGTTAATGTGCTCTGAAATCTTTACGAGAATTTGTGTTCTCTCCTGGCAAGCTTCCGCGGGTAATCCTGCCTCTTTCAGCCCCTTTACATTTTGTATTAATACGTTTTGGTAACGCACAGCAGCCGGAAGTACATAGCTGGATGCGAGCTCAGACATCATTCTGCTCTCGATTTGAACCTTTTTTATATACTTTTCTAACTCGATTTCGTGTCTTGCCTCCAACTCATTATGCGTGTAAATATTATTATCTCTAAATAGTTTTTTGGCTTTTTCAGAAACCATAGCATCCAGCGCAAGCGGTGTTGTCTTGACGTTTGGCAAGCCTCGGATTTCGGCTTCTTTTTCCCATTCCGCACTGTAACCATTTCCTTCAAATAACACCTTTTCACTACTGATGATATAATTCTTTAGCACGTGCAGTATGGCAATCTCTTTTTTCTCACCCTTTTCAATTAGCCCGTCAACATCTGCTTTGAAATTTTTCAGCGTTTGCGCCATTATAGTATTCAAAACCGTCATAGGGTTCGCGCAATTTGCGGACGATCCTACTGCTCTGAACTCAAACTTGTTGCCTGTAAATGCAAAGGGAGAAGTCCTGTTCCTGTCTGTATTGTCGAGCAATAATTCGGGAATGTTTTTATGAATATCAATTTTCAACAGCGTTTCATCCTGCTCGTCGAATTTAGCGCTAACTCTTTCCTTTACATCCTGTAAAACTTTAGTGAGGTACTGACCAATGAAAACAGAAATGATAGCAGGTGGTGCTTCGTTGGCTCCAAGGCGAAAATCGTTTCCTGCGCCGGCAATGCAAGCCCGTAATAAGTCCGCGTAATCGTGAACAGCTTTGATAGTGTTTACGAAAAAAGTGAGGAACATAAGGTTTGTCTTTGGTGTTTTGCCAGGAGAAAGAAGATTTACACCAGTGTCTGTTGCCATGCTCCAGTTGTTGTGCTTGCCACTGCCGTTAATTCCTGCGAACGGCTTTTCATGCAGCAAGACACGCAGCCTGTGACGTGCTGCCACTCTCGTCATCACATCCATCAGCAGCGTGTTGTGATCAACCGCGAGGTTCAATTCTTCGTATATCGGTGCGCATTCAAACTGTGCCGGCGCCACCTCATTGTGGCGTGTCCGCAGAGGAATGCCTAGCCTGTATGCTTCAATTTCAAAGTCCCGCATGAAAGCGTAAACTCTTTCCGGAATGGAGCCGAAATAATGATCTTCCAGCTGCTGGTTTTTTGCTGAATTATGCCCGTAAACTGTTCGTCCGCACATTACAAGATCCGGTCGTGCATTGAACAATGCTTCATCTACCACGAAATATTCCTGCTCCCAACCAAGGGTGGACGTCACTCTTTCTACATTACGGTCGAAATAGCGGCATACATCAACCGCTGCATTGTTCAAAGCTTCGATTGATTTCAGAAGCGGCGCTTTATAGTCCAGCGATTCGCCAGTGTATGCTACAAAAATTGTGGGGATGCAAAGAGTTTTGCCGCAGCCAATGTCCATAATAAAGGCGGGAGAAGAAGGATCCCAGGCAGTGTAGCCCCTTGCTTCGAAAGTAGCACGCAAACCTCCGCTCGGAAATGAAGAAGCGTCCGGCTCCTGTTGAATTAGTGCATCGCCTTCAAATTCTTCAATTGGCGTACCATCAGTTTTTAAAGTAAAGAATGAATCGTGTTTTTCTGCTGTGGTGCCAGTTAGTGGTTGAAACCAATGCGTGAAGTGCGAGACACCCTTGCTTTCAGCCCAGGCACGAATGCCATTGGCAATTTGCGTAGCCATCGCCCGATCTATTTTTTGCCCGGTTTTAATAGAATTCGTCAAACTTTTGTAGGCTTCATTGCTTAAAAACTTTCTGGCGACTGTGGGGGTAAAAACATTTTCACCAAAAATGCCGGTGATCTTCGTTGTCGTTTCAGGCAACTCGCGGGAAAAATTCCCAATTTTTTTAAGTGCAGCAAAACGGAGGGACATATAATTACTTTTTTACAAAGAAAACAGAATTTGAAAAAAAAGCCACATTTTAATTCGGGATGTGCTAAAATGTCGCACAAAATGTGGAAAAAAGTGAATTCCTACGAATTTTTCCTACCGATTTATCCCCGAAGGCGGAAAAACAAAACATGTTATTTTTTTTCAATATCTTGGAAGAAGGTCTTGCCTATTCGGCGCCAATCTATTTGAGCGACAACGGGAACTATCAAAAATGGGAGGACAATACTTCGGTAACGAACAACTGCTCCAATATTGGGCACAGTATAACCGATCATCAGTAATAACGAAAAGCCGAAAAAAATACAGAAAAGTAAAAATCCACGCGTTGTCGTTCCGTTTTTTTTCCAAAAAAGAAACACCAAAAACAGCAACAGCAAAAAATTGATTTCGAGCGATGCTGCTAATGAAAGCAGATGTTTTACATCCGTTGGAGAAGGCCTGAGCGCCGACAGGCTAATTGCCTGTGGAAAATTGGAAAGAAAACCGGTAAATGTCGGCTCTAACTCCCGCATGTGAACACTGGAACTACCGCCGAGTGATAAAAAAGCTTGTTGTTTTTCCGCTACGGCAGCAGGTAAATCTAATCGCGGATGAATATATTTTGCCGAAAAAAAGAGAACTATGAATAAAAGATAAACAGCGCTGAAAACGTAAATCGGACGGTAACGTGTTTTTTCTGCCAAAACCCACGCAACCAAAGCCGGAACGAGCGGAACAAGAAAAAAATTCCGCAGACCAATTACCAAAGTCAGTGAAAAAAAAATGATCGCTATTCTGCCAAACGAAAACTTCTTTTCTCTGAAGCCAAAATAGATGTGGTAACATAACAATGCAATCCCGAGAAAAATTAATCCGTCTTTATGCAGCCCGCTCATCCAGTATATGAATGATGGAATTAAAAAAGTTGCCAGCAGCACCGCTAATTTTTTTGCGGGGAAAACATCTTGCATAACACGGTAAATGGCAACCGGACCAAAAAGCGAAAGAAATGAAAAGACAACTACATTAATATAATAGTGTCCAAAAGTGAAAAGATCGAGAAGAGCCAAAAACTTGATGAACAAGTTTCCTTTTAAATCATTCCACCACGACTGTTCACTGAGAAACCTTGTATAGCCATCCGGATACGGATTATGAAAAACACTTGTAAAAAATCTTATCGGATCGGACTTCAATAAATTGTACTCACTAAGACTCTGGTAATGGTAGGCCCACGTGTCCACCATCTTTGCCATTTCGCCATAATACACCCCAATCCAGCCATAGATTATGCCGGCCATTACCTTCAGCAAAAAGACGATGACCAACTGTGGTTTTGTCAAGCCGGCATTTGTAAAAAATTTGACCTTAGTAACGAGCCAGGAAAATAAAATCAGGTATCCCGCAAACAACAAATGCTCCAAGCCATTCAGTTTTGTGCGGCGCAAAATATGAAAAGAAGTTCACACGGCTGAACGCGACGATAGATGCACAAACTTCTGTACTTGTGAACTGAGGAACATATAGCTTTGCCGCTTTCAAAGTTTGTTCATGGAAATCACTGCAAAAACCGCACAGCAACTAAGACTTACGGAGGAGGAATTTGAACTGATGAAGCAGAAACTTGGTCGCACGCCGAATTTCAACGAGCTCTGTGCTTTTTCAGCAATGTGGAGTGAGCATTGCAGTTATAAAAACTCCATTAAGTGGCTCAAAACGTTACCTCGTGAAGGCGGTAAGATGCTGGTGAAAGCAGGTGAGGAAAATGCAGGACTGATGGACATCGGCGACGGGTACGGAGTTGTTTTCAAAATTGAATCACACAATCATCCTTCAGCCATTGAGCCTTTCCAGGGAGCAGCCACTGGCGTAGGTGGCATTCACCGCGACATTTTCACAATGGGTGCAAGACCAATTGCGTCTTTGAACTCTCTTCGGTTTGGAAATTTGGAGGATAAAAAGACGCAACATTTGCTTGCAGGTGTGGTTCATGGCATCAGTCACTACGGCAATTGTTTCGGTGTGCCAACAGTAGGAGGCGAAATTTATTTCGACGAGTGTTATCATACCAATCCTTTGGTAAACGCGATGAGTGTTGGAACAGTTAAGGTTGGAAAAACTGTTTCTGCCACTGCAGAAGGAGCCGGAAATCCGGTAATGTATGTCGGCAGTGCAACAGGCAGGGATGGTATTGGCGGCGCCTCTTTTGCCTCAGCCGAAATAACGGAAGATAGTGCGCAAGATTTGCCTGCGGTGCAAGTCGGCGATCCTTTTCAGGAAAAGAAGTTATTGGAGGCATGTCTTGAAGTGATTGAAACAGGCGCAGTAGTTGGCATGCAGGACATGGGAGCCGCAGGAATTATTTGTTCCACATCAGAAATGAGTGCAAAGGGCGGGGTTGGGATGAGAATAGATCTCGACAAAGTTCCGGCACGACAGAGTGGAATGAAAGCATGGGAGCTTTTGCTAAGCGAGAGTCAGGAAAGAATGTTACTCGTGGTGCAGAAAGGAAGGGAAGAAGTAGTAAAAAAAGTGTTTGATAAATGGGATCTGGAAAATGCATTCATTGGAGAAGTAACTGAAGATGGGCTGCTTACTTTTTATTTGAATGGAGATTTGGAAGCACAAATTCCCGCTGAGGAATTGGTGCTCGGCGGCGGTGCACCACAATATGAAAGAGAATACCGGCAGCCGGAATATTTTGAGAAAATAAAAACGTTCGATCTAAACAACATTCCGCAGCCGCATGACTTAAAAGCTGTCGCGGAACAAATTATTCAATTGCCAACTGTGGCAAACAAGCGCTGGATTTATCATCAGTACGACAGTATGGTGGGAACTGTAAACGCCTCAACCAATGCTCCGTCCGATGCCTCAATTGTAGTGGTGAAGGAAACGGATAAAGGAATTGCCATGACAGTTGATTGCAACAGCAGTTACGTTTTTGCAGATCCTTACAAAGGCACGATGATAGCTGTTGCTGAAGCAGCAAGAAACATCGTGTGTAGTGGAGGCAAACCTTTGGGAGTAACCAATTGCCTCAATTTCGGTAATCCTTACGATCCGGAAGTGTATTACCAGTTTGTACACGCAATTAAGGGAATGGGTGAGGCATGCAGACAATTTGATACACCAGTCACCGGAGGAAACGTGAGTTTTTATAATCAAAACCCCAATGGACCTGTATATCCGACGCCCACAATCGGAATGGTTGGTCTGGTGGAAAATTTGTCCAAGAAAATGACCCTCGATTTTAAAAAATCAGGCGATTACATCTACGTGTTGGGTGAAGTAAAAAATGATGTTAGTTGCTCGCAATACGTGAGAGCTGTACACGGTGTGGAGTTTTCACCCGCTCCGTATTTCAATATTGAAGAAGAGAGCAAACTACAAACCTGCTTGTTCGAATTGGTGGAAAAGCAAATTATTGAAAGCGCACATGACATCAGCGAGGGAGGATTGTTTGTTACGCTAACGGAAAGTGCCTTTAACAGAAACATTGGCTTTGAAGTTTCGATGCGGACCGAGGGAATTCGTTCGGATGCGTTTTGGTTTGGTGAAGCTCAAAGCAGGGTAGTAGTTTCTGTTAACGAACAAAATAAAACGGCTTTCGAAAACTATTTGCACGAGAATGGCGTTGCGTACCTGCCAATTGGCCAAACAACGTCGGACAGTATTATCATCGATGGCCAGGACTGGGGAAGTGTTAGTTACTGGAAAGAACTTTACGATACAGCTATTGAAAAACATCTCTCTAAAGAACGGGAATCGGAAGCTGCATTGACAATGATTTAATCGTCAGTAGTGTCCTCTGATTTGTGTTCGGATTTTCTCTTCATAAAGTGTTCTCAATTTCCGATGCGTTTCAGCTCGCAATTTAGGCAGCCCCGAAGAATTCATATTGGTTTCAACCTGGGAAACTTTTGTCGCGCCTGGAATAACAGTGGTCACTTCCGGATGGTCAAGTATCCAGCGAATAGACCATTGTGTCATACGGTCATCGGGAAGTAATGACCTAATTTCGTTTGAGAGCTTTACGCCTTCGTTGAACTCGATTCCGGCAAACGTTTCTCCGGCATTAAAAGCTTCGCCATTTCTGTTGTAATTACGGTGATCGTTTGCGCTAAAACTTGAACGTTCGGAGAATTTCCCGGTCAGTAAGCCACTCGCCAGCGGCACCCGAACAATAATTGCAACATTCTTTTCCTTTGCTTTCGCAAATACCTCATCGGCGACGTGCTGCCTGAATAAATTAAAAATAAGTTGCAACGATGAAATGCCTTCCTGCTCCAGGCATAATAAAGCTTCTTCGGAAGTTTCTACACTCGCACCCCAGTACTTGATCAATCCTTCAGATTGTAATTTTCTCAAGTTTTCAAATACGGTTCCCTTTCTGAGTTCTTCTGTCGGAATACAGTGGAGTTGTTCAAGAAAGAGCTGACTCGATTGCAGGTGCTCCAGCGATTGTTCCACGTGCCGCCGCATATTGTCGTAAGTAAAGTTTTGCGGCCAACCGCAACTTCCGTCTCCACGTCTCCCAAGTTTGGTCGCCACGTACAATTCTTTATCACAAGTCTTCAGAAATTTACCAATCACTATTTCACTTTTGCCTGAGCCGTATACATCTGCAGTATCAATAAAATTGCCTCCCCGATCTACAAATTTTTTTAAAATTTTGAATGCGTCTTCCTCGCTTACTGCTCCCCAATCTGCGCTGCCCAATTGCCATGTGCCTAAGCCAACTTCAGACACTTCAACGTTTTGAAATTTGCGGTACTTCATAAAATAAGTTGCGAACGAAATTAAAAATTCTAATCAGATGACGTTGACAGATACCACTTTGAAAGTCTTTCCCCCTCTTTTCCACACCATGTTAAAATGAATTTTGCAGCTGAAAAATTGATGTAGGTTTGCATGACCTTCTGGAGTTCGTGCACAGCCCGCCCACTGGTCATCTTACAGACATACAAACTTCAGTTATGGCTAAATACATCTTTGTTACCGGTGGTGTTACTTCTTCTTTAGGCAAAGGAATAATTGCTGCGTCGTTGGCAAAATTGCTTCAGGCACGAGGGCTTCGAGTTACAATTCAAAAGTTTGATCCTTACATTAATGTTGACCCCGGAACACTGAATCCTTACGAGCATGGTGAGTGCTATGTAACTGATGATGGTGCTGAAACTGACCTCGACCTCGGACATTATGAAAGGTTCTTAAACATTCCCACATCGCAGGCAAACAATGTAACCACCGGACGCATTTATCAAACAGTCATCAACAAAGAAAGAGAAGGTGCCTACCTGGGAAAAACAGTGCAGGTGATTCCGCATATAACTGATGAAATAAAAAGAAGAATATTGTTGCTTGGGCAGACCGCAGACTATGATGTAGTGATTTCCGAAATAGGTGGAACTGTTGGTGACATCGAATCGCTTCCATACATAGAAGCAATTCGTCAGTTGCAGTGGGAATTACCTGAAGAAGATTTGCTGGTGGTGCATCTTACACTAATTCCATATTTGAAGGCGGCGAAAGAATTAAAAACAAAACCTACGCAACACTCAGTGA
>JAEZJD010000051.1 GCA_023436425.1 Bacteroidota bacterium
TGCCACAGCAATGAAAAATAGCGTCGGAATGCTTTGGATGCCGAACATTCCGGATAGTTCCAGTTCTTTGTCTGTGTCTACCTTGTAAATCAAAAGTTTTCCTTCATACTCATTTGAAAGTTCCTCCAGCACAGGCGCGACGGCTTTGCATGGCCCACACCAGTCCGCATAGAAATCGATAATTG
The DNA here is from genome assembly GCA_023436425.1 of Bacteroidota bacterium. Lineage (GTDB taxonomy): Bacteria > Bacteroidota > Bacteroidia > Chitinophagales > Chitinophagaceae > Flavisolibacter. The sequence goes on from JAEZJD010000051.1 coordinate 186, forward strand.
CCGGCAGCGTACCAGAATATTTCCATTCCTGCTCATTTTCAAAATCAAACACAAGTTCCTTAAACGCCTGCAGGGTAAGATGCATCGTTGCCATACTTTTTATGGAACATGTGTCAATAAAAATGCCGCAATTTTATCGAACGAATCTTCCAGCGTGGAACCGAACCAGCCATGACCTTCGTTGGGATAAGTAAACATTTCTACAGCCACTCCGGCTGTTTGCAATTTTGTTTTTAGCGCCGTTGATTGTGCAATTGGTACGATTGGATCTTTTCCGCCATGCAGAATAATTGTTGGCGGAGATTGTGTTGAAACAAAATTGATTGGGCTTGAGGCGGTGTACATGGCAGCGTTTGATACGGGTGTGGCCGAAAGCAGAATTTGAAACCCGATTTGATTTGCACTGCCTGCGGGCTGTGCGTTGTACAACGCAGTCATATCAGTAGGTCCAAAAAGGTCCACGACAGCTTTCACCTGCGGTGACCAATGTTTATACGCCTGCAAAAGTGCAAGATGCGCACCTGCACTGGCGTCGAGCAACACTATTTTATTTTTGTTGAAATTGTACTCAACAGCTTTGGAACTGATAATGTTTATTGCTGCCTGCACATCATTTTCCTGCGTAGGAAAAAAGTTTCCGCCTAATGTAGCCAGCCTGTAGTTTATGTTGAAAACGGCATAATTCGGTAGTCGATTTGTTATTGACTCGATGTATGGCGTGAACTCCGATTTATCTCCTGTGGTCCATGCACCCCCATGAATAATGACAAGTGCTTTTGTGCTGTCAATGCTTCGCCCCGCGGGGAGATAAACGTCCATCCGCTGTGCTGTGTCAGTACCATAGGATACATTCAAAATGGTTTTCGCAGAAAAAGATTCGTTTGTGTTGTCTCTTTTGCAGGAGATGAACAGCAGAACAGATGAAAGTATAATTATTGACTTAATCATAGGTGTAAATTAAAACGAAGGATTAGTAAAAAACAGATTTAAGCGAACGCAGGTAAGTTAAAATATTGAATTGATCTTGTACCATTTCAGGGAATAAAAAAAAGCCGGCATCCGCTGCTGCGGTATGCTGGCTCTGCTAGTTCTTTGGCAATGACACTAATGCTTCTGTGCGGAATCGACCTGGTCGAGCGAGTCCAGTTTTCTGTCTTTGATCGCCTCAATCGTATCTTTTTTCTTATCAGCTAATGAATCCAACACTTCTTTTTGCTGATTGAGGGCTGAGTCGATAGAATCTTTTTTTTCGTCAACAGTGTCTGATGCATTGTTGCACGCCACAACAGTAGCCGCAATCATCAATGCGAAAACCATTTTTTTCATTTTTTAAAATAGATTTTTTTGATAAATGTCAGCAGGGCAGGACAGCGGTAGCGTGTGCAAAAACCATTCCCACAAAAAAAGCCTCACTGTTGAAGTAAGGCTTTTCAATAGTTGAAAAAATATTTATGGGAAAATTCCCAACTGAGCATAGCTGGTTCCCACCTTATTAATAGCTACCACGTAAGCTGCCGTACGCATGTCTGGTATTTGCGGATTTTTCTTCCACTCTTCCATGATCTCTCGTGTTGCTGCAATCATCGTTTCCTCCAAACCGCTGTGTACCAAATCCACTTCGTCCGGTCCGTGTACAATCATCTGCCTTTGTTTTGCTGCAACTTGCTTGTCGGTCAATTCTTCTATTTGGCGAAGAATGTGCATGTTCATGTTTTCAGTGAAACGTTTTTCCATACGGCCGTAACGAACGTGACTTAGGTTCTTCAGCCATTCAAAGTATGATACCGTTACACCACCTGCATTTAGGTACATGTCAGGCACCACAAGTGTTCCTTTCTTTTCGAAAATTTCATCGGCTTCAGGTGTTAGCGGTCCATTGGCACCTTCACCAATAATTTTCGCTTTCACCTGCGCGGCATTTGATCCGTTGATGACATTTTCCAGCGCTGCGGGAATCAAAATGTCGCAATCATATTCCAGGGCATCAGTGTTCTTGGCAAAGTTGTTTGCGCCAGGAAAATTCAGGATTGATCCGCTTGATTTTCTGTGCTCAAAAACTTTATCAACATCCAAACCATTGTCGCTGTAAATGGCGCCTTCGTATTCTGCAAGACCGATAATTTTTGCGCCACCATTTTGGAAATATTTAGCAGCATGATAGCCTACATTTCCCAAACCTTGCACAATCACTCTTTTACCTTCGATGCCGGTTGGCAGCCCCAGTTTGTCCATTACATCCTTCATGCTGCACACTTCCCGAATTCCGAAGAAAATTCCCAAACCGGTTGCTTCTCTGCGTCCGCGAACACCACCTTGTGTAACAGGCTTTCCGGTCACGCATCCTACAGCATCAATTTCGTGTGGACGCAAACTTTGATATGTGTCAACAATCCATGCCATCTCTCTTTCGCCGGTTCCGTAATCCGGCGCAGGAACGTCAGTGCCGGGTCCGATAAAATTTTTCTTCACCAGCTCCGCAGTGTAGCGTCGGGTAATCTTTTCCAGTTCGTACACGGAGTATTTACGCGGGTTGATTTTAATACCGCCTTTACCACCACCGAACGGTACGTTAACAATAGCACATTTGTAAGTCATAAGTGCTGCAAGCGCCATCACCTCGTCCTGGTTTACTTCTGCAGCAAACCTGATTCCGCCTTTGCATGGTGTTTTGTGATGAGAATGCTGCACACGATATGCTTCAATCACTTCAATTCTTCCGTCTTCCATTCTAACGGGGAACTTCATACGAAAAACTGCATTGCAGGCTTTGATTTGTTCCAAAACTCCCGGATCCCAGCTTGTGAAACTTGATGCTTTGTCAAAGCTTTTTTCTACCGCACCGAAAAAGCTGTATTCAGCATTTGTTGACATGATAATTTATTTTGTTTTTACAATTGATTTTTTTCCAACTTAGAAATCTTATTCTCCAATCTTACGAGGTACAAAATGATACCTGTTAATATCGTCAGCACTACCGCCGCAACTACGTAAATCTTTCCATTTGCTCTCATCTTGTCAGCCATTTCCACCGATCGTTCCTGTGCAAAAACAAAAGTTGACACAAATAAACAGAGGAGAAGTAAGCACTGCTTTTTGATCATGATGTTAGAAGGTTTTTCTCTTTAAGTAGTTGCAATCGCACTTTTATGTTCACAATCCAAACCCCTAATAACGTCCAGCCGATGACTGCAGGATAAAAAACGATGCGCATGCGGCTGTCCACGTCTTGTGGATTTAATGCTGGATTTCCTTGACCGCCGGGATGAAGGCTTTGCAACAAACGCGGCACAATCCAAATGGATGGAAACAAAAGAGCAAATGCAAAAATGTTGTAGACAGCGCTGATCCGCGCCCGTTTGTCCATATCGTTTATGGAATCGCGAAGTACTAAATAAGCAAAGTAAATAAGCAAAGCAATGGCTGCTCCAATGAGTTTGGGATCTTTTGCAATGGCACCAAACGAAGAAAAAGAGGAACTGTTTGGATCAGCCCATGTAAAGGACGCCCAAATCATTCCGGTAGCGTAGCCGAGAATGCCAAACAAGATGCCTACTCCTGCGTATTGTCGGGAGAGGATATCAGACCTGAGATTATTATTGCGCAAGTATTTCACTGCATGCACTACCGAAATGGTAAAAAGAATCATCATCCCGAACCACATACACACATGGAAATAAAGATTGCGAATAGACTCCTGCAAAACATCCACAGCCGGAACTGTGAAAGCCGGCAGATTAAACACATTGAAACCCGCAATTATTGTATAGAGAAGAAGGAGAATGCAGATTATTTTCCACCACCATTTATTCATAGAAAAGTTGCAGCAATCGTTTTTTTGTTGGCAGCAAAATTAGGGAAAGAATATTGAACAACTAATGAGCAGCCGTTAACTATGATTATGAATTGCAATCGCAAAAGTTCGGGTACTACCTGGTCAATCCTTCCAAAGAAAAGGAAAAAGAATCACTGCAAGCAGTATAACTAACAAATCAGAAGCAATTAAAATCAAAACATTGGCAGCAGGTATTGCAGCGTTTTTAAAAAAAACAGCTTCTGATATCTTCAGAAGCATTAGCAACTGAGGAATGATGATCGGAAAACCAAGAATGGCCATAATAGCCGCATTTTGCTGGGCTTTAGCGGCAATTGCGGCTAAAAATGTAAATACCAGGCTTAAGCTCCATGCCCCGAGAAATACAATTCCGATGAATAAAGATGTTTGCTTCACCGGATAGGAAAGGAACAGTGAAAATAAAACAATACTAAGCGCACACATCACGAGCATTAGTAAAGAATTGAACAACAACTTTGCGAGAACAAAATTTTGTGCACTGGCAATTGAATGGTAGTACAGCATTCGGCCTTTGCTTTCTTGCAAAAAACTTTTTGCTACTGCATTAATGCTGATGAAAAGTTGAACGATCCAGAAGAGTCCCAACCAGGTTTGCTGTTCCGGATTTTCAATAGCCATGAACAAAACGAAAATCGTGGCTCCCACATAAAGAAGCACACCGTAAAAAGCGTATTGCTGCCTCACTTCGAGCAGAACATCTTTTTTGAACAATGTCCATATTTGTTTAAGCGACACTGCCATCAAGGTTGAAACATGTTCTGCATCTTGGCTCATAAGCATTTTTTGCACCAAGCATTATTTGTTCTTCGTTCGGAATGATGCGGTAAGAATAATTTGCAATGTTGCCGCACTTCACACAAATGGCATGAAGCTTCGTAACATAATCGGCTTTTGCCATCAAAAACGGCATCTGCCCAAATGGTTTGCCGGTAAAATCCATATCAAGTCCTGCAACGATCACCCGCACTCCCCTGAAAGCAAGTTCGTCGCAGACGTTTGCAATCTCATCATCAAAGAACTGAGCCTCGTCCACACCTACCACATCTACGTCTTGAGCCATCAATAACAGTGTTTGGGAATTGTCGATTGGTGTAGAGTGGATCGCATTCTCATCGTGCGACACAATCTTTATCTCATCGTACCGCACATCCATTGCGGGTTTGAATATTTCCACTTTTAAATTGGCAATCTTAGCCCTTTTCAATCGCCTGATCAGCTCCTCAGTTTTACCGGAGAACATTGATCCGCAGATCACTTCAATCCAACCTTTTTTCCCTTCCCGGATGAGTGGTTCGATAAACATTACAAATTATTTAATAGCTCCCCTGGACAATTTTATAAACACTGTGTAATTTTAGCCAGAACTTTTCGTTTCCAAATTATCCTCTGCAAAAAACGAAAGTACCAATAACGATGGAAAGAATTCACACGCTTATCGACAAGTTGCTTCAGCAAAAGCAACAAAACGCTTCTGCAGCACACCTTCTCTTCACAGTGCAACTGCTACACGCAGAACTTCTTAGAAGCACACAAAAAAATAGTTCGTTGGGAACGCCGAAAGTGGCGGTAACGTTGCCTGCAAACGTGGCTTTTGTAGAAGAAGCAATAAAAAGTGCGCTTGCTGACGTGAAAGAAGACGTTGAGAAGCCTAAAATAGAAAGTGCCGCAAGAGAGCAACTTTTTTCACCAATACCC
>JAEZJD010000119.1 GCA_023436425.1 Bacteroidota bacterium
CTTTACGGCACGTTGGGGGAAAATGCTGCGACGCATAAAAGTATTGAGACGAAAGAGAGACGATCCGCATGATGCCTACCAGTGGATGGACAACCTACACAGCAAGTTTTCACTAAAACCGATTTACTTTTTTTTAGTAGCCCAGCAAACAGGCAAGTACGACAAAAACATAGATGTAAACAATCCGGAGTTCCGATCTTTAATCGAATCTATAAATCTCAATTATAAAATTGGGCTACATCCTTCGTTCGCAAGCAGCGAAAACGCTACGCTGTTGCCGAAAGAAAAAGCAACGCTCGAAGACATCGTCGGCCATCCCGTCCATTCGTCGCGTCAGCATTACATCACATTAGATTTCCCAACAACTTACAGGCGCCTGATAACCTTGGGAATCACCGAAGATTATTCAATGGGCTACGGAGGTATTAATGGCTTCAGAGCTTCTATTGCTACGCCGTTCTCATGGTACGATTTGAAAAATGAAATGCAAACATCGCTTACGGTCTATCCCTTTTGCTTTATGGAAGCTACAAGCTATTACGAGCAAAAAATAACATCAGAAGAGGCGTTGAACGATTTAATGCATTATTACGAAGCTGTCAAGAAGGTTGGAGGCACACTCATCACCATTTGGCATAACGGGTTTTTAGGCACCGATTCCGAGTTTAACGGATGGAGAGATGCTTATGAACGTTTCGTACAAAACGTTGCTGCCGCTAGGTGATTTTCAATGAGGCTTTGTTCACAAGGTAAACGCCAAAAAGAGTTATAAGAACTCCGGCAATAATAAACCCGGTAAGAATTTCCGAAAACAATAACGCTCCAAAAATTACAGCAACTATCGGATTAATATAGGCATATATCGACACCTGTTGCGTTGGTAAATTTTGCAATGCAAACAGGTAAGCAATAAACGAGATAATGGAACCAAAAATTACCAGGTAAGCAATAGCGGCCCACGATTGCCATGGAATTGCTCCGACCGCAACGGCGGCGCCGGAAAGATTTGATATGCTGAGAAGCGTAACACCGGAGATTACCATCTGCAAGCCCAGGGCAAAGTATGGATTAAAATGAACAGCATGTTTTTTTGTGTAAATGGTTCCGAACGCCCATGACCACGTAGAGATCAATGAAATCACAATGCCGAAACGAAAGGTTGGAATTAAAAAATCATTAAGGTGTTCAAAAAAGATAACGCAGATACCGGCAAAACCAACAAACAGTCCAATGATTGCTCTCCTGTCCATTTTCTTTTTCTGTGCAAACATGCCAATGATCACGAGCCAAAGAGGAAAAATCGCTCCTATAATTGAGCCCAAACCTGCCGAAATATATTTGACTCCCCACGTGGACAATCCGTTGCTCAGCATAAAATTTAAGAAGCTCAAGATCAGAATAGGAAGCCACTGCTTGCCTTTAGGAAATGGAGTTCCCTTTATTACGAAAAACAACACGTAAGCCATCCCGCCAAAAAACTGACGAATGCCGGCGAGCTGCAGCGCAGGCATATACCGCACGCCTTCTTTTGATGCAATCCATGTAGTGCCCCAGAAAAAACAAACAAGGGCCAAGGCAACTAATGCTTTCGTTCTTTTTCCCCGACGGCGAAATTCAAGAGGGTTCAAATACGAAATGTACTTCGCACCAACGTCTATAGCAGATTGCGGATCACCTTCACTGTTCATATTCTTCTCACCGGTCATACAGCGCAAATATCTGCTTTCGAAAAGACGAGGACTAATAATCTATGATTGGCGTATCTGAGTTAACTACCGTTTTACTGTCGGGCGAAAGAGCCGCAATACCAAAGGCGATAACGGCAATGATGAGGCCTACCATAAAAACCGTATAGGCGATGCGCAGGTATCTGTATTTCTTTGCCAATACAACACCTAAGTAGTAGATGTCCATCATCATAGTGTTGTATAAATATTCCTTGTCTTTGATCATTTGGTTCATTCCCCACTGGTAATCTGTCAAACCCATTTGGTGAAAATTGCCGAAAAATAACAGGTTTGTTTTTTTGCTGCGAATATCGTCTTCAGTGAATTTGCCGCTGCTAACTGAAGGACGAGTGGCCAATATTGCAAACGTAACAGAGATGAGACATGTCAGCACTAAAACACCGGTGGGAATGAGGAACTCAGGATTGTACGCCAGCCGCGAAAGCAAATACGACAGAGTGATGGATAGAATAATGGAATTCACTGTGATCATGATATGTGCCTTGTTGTCTGCCATACCGCTAAGCTCCAGGTGATTTCTCGAAGTGGTTCTAAACATAGTTTGAACGCCTCGTTCAGCATTCTTTTGATCAGCCTTTTCTGTTTTTGATGTTTCTACAGGCACGTATGGGAATACTTCATCGGATGCTTTTTCCACCTCGGGCTTGTCGCCTTTTTTCCGCCTCAAAGCTGCCAGATTCTCCTGTTTTTTCCCCTCCAGCATTTCATGCCCGTAGTCGGTAAAATATTTATGCGTTTCCAGAAAACGTATGTTGTTCTTCTGCCATTCTTTTTTAGAAATTTTGTGCCCGAACAGATTTTCTCTTTCCTGCTTCAGCAATTGATTGCGGGCTTTGAAATCCTCAGTTGCCAAATGCGAAAGGTCTGCATCGCATAATATTTTTTCAATTTGTGTAATGGGCGACTGCGGCATACGTGTGGCCTGAATGCACGATGTTACCCGCTGTATGATACTTTCGTCTACGTGTCTGTTTTGTAAAAATTGTGTGGCTAACTCCATGCTCACGTCTTCATGCCCTTCTGCTTTGCCTGCAGAATATCCGGTGTCGTGAAACCAGGCTGCTAACATCAGCACCAACCGGTCCTCTTCATTCAGCTGATAAAAATCGGCCATGTGGCTGCAGGCCTCTACCACATCTTCTGTGTGCTCGATATTGTGGAAAACGAATTCAGATCCAAGTCTGTGTGTAAAAATATCCGTTACATAAGCCCTCGCCGCAGCTAAAAGTTGCTCATTTGCTTCATTCATGGTTGGTGCATTGTTTGATAAGTAAAAGTATAAATTCCAGAATAGATGTTATTTCAAAGAAGATGCCTGCTCACGCGATTGGCTTTTTTCGTCTGTACAACTACGTTGTTCGCTTCATGTGCCCACAAGAGTTATAGTTCACCCGAAGGCTACGAAATTGAAAAGCCTCGTTTGATGGAACTGGGAAAAACGTTGATGGAGATTTCCGACATTTCGTACAACGACAACAACGGAACGCTACTCGCCGTTTCGGACAGTAAGCGGAACGTGTTTGAGCTAAACTTCACCAACCCAAAGCTTACCGATTACACAGAAAAGGTTGTACCCCCTGACAGCGACCTTGAAGGCATTGCCAAAGTGGACGATACGCTTTACCTGCTCGGCAGCCTGGGAATAATAACCGAGGTTGCGAAGGGTGCAGCACCCGATTCCAATTCTATCAAATCTTACAAGTTGAATTTGCCCGATAAAAACGATTTCGAAACAATCTACTATGATCCAACAGTAAAAAGCCTGGTGATAATTTGCAAAAGCTGTGCCTTCGAAAAAGGTAAACACAGCCGGTCTGCGTTCAGGTTCGATTTGCAGGCAAAACAATTTGACAGCACGGCTTTTTTCACGATTAGTACGGAAGACGTAAAAAAGCTGTTGAAGGATGATGATGCGAAATTTGATCCGTCCGCAGCAGCCATTCACCCAATTAACAAACGGCTATATATACTTTCCTCAGCAGGTAATCTTTTGGTAGTAGCCGACACCCGTGGCAAAGTTGTAGAAGCTTTCCGACTGGATCCGGACCGGTTTCCACAAGCCGAAGGCATTGCTTTTGCACCGAATGGAGACATGTTTATTACGAATGAAGGGAAGTACGGCAAACCTACACTGCAAATTTTTCCGTTTAAGACACATGAAAAGAAGAAATAGTCTATGTTGAAATTCAGAGCGCTGCTTTTTGTTTTATTTTCTTATTCCGTATGTTTTGCACAAATTGACAGCATACAACAACGCATCTTTCTGGTAGGCGATGCAGGTGAACTACGTGGCGAAGGTCAGCCTGTTATTGACTGGCTGAAACGAAACGTGAACTGGAATGATGAAAAAAATGTAGCGATTTTCCTTGGCGACAATATTTATCCGTTAGGAATGCCCCTTCAGGGCGACCCGTCGTATGTGGATGCAAAAAAAATAATCGACTACCAACTCGGTCTGGTGAAAGACAAAAAGGCAAAAGCTTTTTTTGTGCCTGGTAATCACGATTGGGGCAATGGAAAGCTTGATGGATGGCAGCGGGTTATCAATCAGGTGGATTACATCAATGGGCTGGCGCAGAAAAACATTCAGGCTTTACCTACAGGCGGCTGCCCGGGTCCAGTGGCTGTTGACCTTAGTGAGAAGGTAGTTGTCGTTTTTATCGATACGCAATGGTTTCTGTATGTTCATGACAAACCTGGTCCCGGATCAAATTGCACGTCGAGGACCATGGACGAATTTGCGACAGAGCTTAAGGAAATTGTTGCGTCTCACCCAAACCAGCTGATGATCATCGCTTCACACCATCCGCTGCACACTTACGGCGCTCATGGTGGCGACTTCACTTTGAAGGATCATATTTTTCCGTTCACCGCTCTTAATCCTAACCTGTACATTCCCCTGCCCGTTATTGGTTCTATCTACCCCATTGCACGGGGTGTTTTCGGTAGCCTGCAGGATAGTCGCCACCCTTTTTATCAGCAGATGGCGAATACAATAGAGCAGATTGTGAGAGAACACCCCAATCCCTTACCTATTGGCGGTCACGATCACAACCTTCAATTCATTTTAAAGGATACCGTTCCTTTTATTGTTAGCGGCTCCGGAATAAACATCAATAAATTCAAGCGGAACCCTCCAAAGAGCCTCAAGTTTGCTGATGCTGAAAACGGTTTTGTAATGCTGGAGATCAGAAAAAGCGGAAAAGTAAGAGCGAACTTTTACAACATTAACAGCATAAATCTGGAAGCGCCGATTTTCACCCAGGAATTAAAAAAGATCGACACACTTCCAACAAAAATCTCGAAGGACAGCATACCTAATCTTCCCGACTCAATCATTGTGGCAGCTAATCCCAACTTTTTCGGTGGGAGTTTTAAACATGCATGGCTTGGGAAAAACTACCGGTCCGAATGGGCTACTCCCGTATCAGTGCCGGTGTTGGATTTAGGGAAAGAGCAGGGA
>JAEZJD010000137.1 GCA_023436425.1 Bacteroidota bacterium
CTATTTGGCTTTCGTTGTGTCACTCACTTGTACGCCTTGTACGCTGTGCGGCAGGTAAAACAAAGAGGCCCGAAGGCCTCTTATTTTCTCCATTGATTCACCAACCACTTTAATGCGAGCGACACGATAAAGCTCACCAAAGCGCCAATGGCTGCCAGCGCCATCGTCTTTACCAGTTCGGCACTGTTTATCTGCAGCAACACTACCAGCAGTGTGCCCCCGATGGTACCACTGCGGGTGTCGGAACTAGAAAGGATATTCATCTTCCGGTGTGTTTTCTTCAGTAGCCGCCGCGTCTTCCTCCGCCTGGCTGGCTGCCTGGCTCACTGCCGTAGCCACCGTCCCGGCTATCGCCAGGTAGGTAGCCACCTGTGTCACGATCACCGGCAGCGCCACGGGAGCTGCCAGCAGGCTGGCACTTATAGCCGCCAGCACCAGCCCAATCGTGCGTACTTTCTTAAAGAACTTTGGTGTTGGAGATTGCAATCTTTGTATCAGGTTCATAACATTACATTTTTAAAGTTTAAGATTTACGTGTACCGTGGTACGATTTCCAGGTACACACTTTCGTTTTTCAAAGCAGCAGACACTTTGTTGTATAAGCCGGCTGCTGCGACTTTGGATTTTAAACCGAGGCCGGGACCTGTCAGCATACTTACCGGGGCAATGCACCCCCTCAATTCCTTTACTGCATCATTGGCCGGATGAATGAGTATACAGTCTCTTGCGGGAACATTGTCCACCAGTAAATGACTGCCAAAGCGATCGTTGATTCTTTTTCGAAGCAGGTATGCGCCTTCCGGTATGCACGAGATGCGGTGTTGATTGTGTAACCACGGGAGTTCAATAGAAAAGCATTGAAAAACTCCATCTAAAAATATTGCGCCGTTCGTACCGGTGGGATAGTAGCTTCTGATCAGTATCAGTTTCACTGCTTAAGGTTTAGCGTTTAAGGTTTCAGATTCTCCAGGCATTGTTTCATCCATCATATTTCTACGCATCCACTTTTACAATGCAAAGGGCATTGAACTCACCGCTTTTCAGTGAGTAGTGATGTCCGTTCACATCCTGGTAAAACTGGATCCCAAAAAAGAGAAACAGCGGAACCGTTGCACCAGCCACCACGCTCGTTTCTATCACTAACGGTGCCGTGGGGTCGCTGTTCACCGGTAGAATCGCCGATCCTTTTTCTTCACCGAAGGACTTACCTGCAACAAAGTCCACCTGCACACCGGCGGCAACCAGTTTATAGTGCGTTGCGCTGGGTGGTGCAATCACGGCATCTGTCGGCACATAAGCCGGAATGGTGATCGTGAGCTTGCCCGTGGCCCTGTCTATTATTCCGGTGAATGCGCCGTGAAACGACTGGTTGAGGGGCGAATTTTGGTTAAAGTCGAACCCTTCCAGCAACCCCGGAGCGCCATCGTGAACGGTACGCTGCCCGCGTGGATTGGTGGCATCTGCTTTTATCACTTTCATCATTTCTTTCAAAAGCCTGTTCGACAGTTTGCCATCTTTTGCCTTCATCACCAGGCTTCTCACCGAGTCCCTGAGCAGTTTTCCGGCCTTGCCTGCGGTGGCGAATTCCTTATTGTTCTCCCGTGTTCTTTCGTACGCCGGGTCGGTCTGAATTCGTGCACCGGTCATCGTGCTTTTTTTTCTTGCCTGGTCCATTCTTCGTTTTGAAAAACGTGAGGTTTTCTATGGTACCATGGAGTTGTAATAACCCGTCTTGTTTTGCCATGTTTACTGTTTTTAATTGTTATTAAACAGGATAGCGGAAAGTAGGATCATGATCGTTGCGCAGCTACTTTTTTGCTATCACAACACAAGATTACGGGGAGTGAAAAACGCGGTTTGCAGGTTGTACATCTTTGTATGCAGTTGCCGAAAATTTTGTTGAAAAAGGCGCAGAAGTGCCGGTTTGTTCAGAAATTTTGAAAGACGTTCCGGGTGGTGTTTTTTAGTTATTCACTTTGCAAATAGGCTGTTATGTGGCTGGCAATATTTACAGCCGAATACGATAAATATGTACGTTAGTTATGAGCACTATGAGCCTTACAAGAGCATACTCTGTAAAAGAACTGGCCGGGTTATACGGGGTAAGCTCGTTTACAATGAAAAAATGGCTGGAGCCGCACAGGGAGTCTGTGGGTGAAAAGCAGGGCCGGTTTTACACACCATTGCAGGTGAAAATTATTTTCGACTGTCTTGGTGAGCCGCCGCAGGGTTAAAAATTTATGGGGTTAGTTAAGTGAGTGCTGCCGCGAGGCAGCATCTTGTTTTTTGGAGAGGGAAGGGACGTTGTTGTAGGCAGGGGCGGGCGCACAAGACCAACAGAGACAACCTTGCCAAGAGCTAAAAAGCAAACGCACAGCCATCACCCCTAAACGCTCGGAATTCTTCTCAGTTTCAATTTAAAAATAACAAAAGCACTGTGTCAACAAATATAAGACCTTGGCATAACACTAAAAGACCGGTGTAAATGCAACGGCAAAGGAGCTAAACATTTTAGCACTCTGTTCTTCTTAACATTGAAAATTCTTATTTTGGAGCGTTCATATCTCCAAAATTGGTTTTAGCAAAATGAGTAAAAAAATTACAACGGACACGGAACGCAAAATCATTGCTGAGTTTGCCAAAGAAATTAAAGAGAGGGCAGAAACAGGAGTAAGTCCTGAATTTACTGTCATCGATTTTCGCAATGATCGGCTACGTGGTAAGGCCGGTGAGCGACAAGTTTATCTTGTCCCTACAGATATTCTTCGTTTCAGGAAAGATAACGGAAGAATTGCAGCCGATGTGATGAGCTACGAAAAATTGAACGGTGCATTAGTTGAAAATTCAGAAGAGACGCAACAAATCCTGAAAAAGTTTTTGGTTGGGTTAGACAAAGAGAATAATGAAAAACTCAAACATTCAATTCAACATTCAGGACAGATTGAACCTGCAATAATCACTTGTGATGGTTTTCTAATTAATGGTAATCGCAGAAAAATGATTCTTGAGGAATTATTTAATCAAACCAAAGACAGGAAATACACAACTATGAAATGTGTAATCCTTCCTGCTAAAGACGCAAGTGAATTTCCTTACAGTGAGGGCGGTCCACCAAAAATTATTGAGATTGAAGAAATTGAAAATCGTTATCAGTTACAGAAGGATGGAAAATCTGAATACACAAATTTTAATTGGGCAGTTTCCACACAAAGAAAAATACAAGATGGCTATTCCTTAGAAAGACAGTTGAGAGATGATTCAAGTTTTGCCCACCTTCCGGAAAAAGAGTTTGCTAAAAAGGTTGAGGAAATAAGAGAAAATTTTCTGTATCCTCTTGAAGCCGTGGATAGGTATTTAGAAAGTTTAGGCAGGGAACAACTTTATAACACCATTGCAGATGGTAGCCACGACAAAGATGGAAGATGGTACTCATTCATTGACTACTATAAGTATGTTTATAAAAAGCTTAGTGATGAAAAGAGCAGAATAAAACTTGGGATAGAAGAAGACGAAGTCGGAGAAATTGAGGATATCTGTTTTAAAATCATCCGGAAAAAAGACTTTAAGGGGTTAATGAAAACTCATATGGTAATGAGAAAAATCCCTTCCATTCTTGAAAATCGGGCTGCAAAAAAGGAATTGACGAAAATCGGAACTGGCACTACAGAGTTGACTAAAAGTGAAATTGAAGATTGCAATGGTGATATAAAGATAATTGATGGGCGATGGGGCAATAAGAATGAACCGTTAATCTACGGTAAAGTCAAAGTAGCTGTTCAAATAGTTGAACATGAGAAGGAGACAGAAAACGCAGTTACTTTATTACAGGACTCTTTGAAGAAATTAAATCACGAAAATATGCAACCCGATACAGTTGACCCCTTCAAAATTGAAGAGGCACTTAAATTATGTAGGGATATACAAGACAGAGCAGGTGAACTGGAAAACACATTTGACCACTTAAGGGCAAAATTCAAAAAGCTTCTGAAGAAACAATGACCATTGACTTCAATGAAAATATTTTGACGATTAATGATGCTTCATTTAATCCCAAACAAATAAGTCAATTAAAATTTTGGGGCTTAAAAAGCGTCGGAAATAATTCTTTTGAATTTTCAGGTGATGAATCGGAAAAACTACTTAAAAAAATCATTACTTATTTTCAAAAGGAGAAGTTACAATTCAGTCCCACAGAAAATGGAGAAGCAAAAATTAATTCTATAGCCGAACGAACAGCAGAATTTCAACACACAAAGAAGTTAGGAGAAGATTTTAAGAACGGAATTTACAGCAAGCAACAGTTCAAAGAGTTCGAAGATTTTTTCAAGACTCATTTACCAAAACGAAAACTTAAACTCCATCAACTCAAAGCCGCATTTCATTTATATCTAATCCATAACGGAGCAAATTTTTCAGTCCCAGGGAGTGGCAAGACATCCGTTGTGTTGAGTGTATATGAGAAACTGAAAGAAGAAGGGAAAGTAAATGTTCTTTTCGTTGTAGGTCCGCCGGCTTGTTTTGGTCCGTGGAAAAATGAGTTTACTGAAACACTTGGAAGGACACCCAAGTATAAAGTTTTGGCAGGTGGCAATAAAGGGGCTCGCAAGAGTGAATATTTTGCTAACAGTGACAGCAAACTTGAATTGTATCTCACAACTTTTCAAACACTCATTAATGATCAGAAAGAAATCAACATTTTCTTTTCGCAAAAAGAAATTAGGGTGTTTCTTGTCATTGACGAAGCACATTACATTAAACAAGTGAATGGCAACTGGGCAAGTGCAGTTCTGAATATCGCTAAACATTCTAAGTTCCGCTGCATACTTACGGGAACACCTATACCAAAAAGTTTCAGTGACATCTATAACCTTTTTGATTTTTTATGGCCTCAAAACGAAACGATTGAATCAAGTGCAAGAATCAAATTGCATACTCTTGAAAAGAGCAACAAGATTCCCGAAGCAAAAACAATTTTAGAAAACCGAATTGGCTCTCTTTTCTATAGAGTGAGAAAAAAAGACCTTGGCTTAACCGAACAAATATTTCACGACCCGATTGCTTTGGCAATGAACAAGCATGAGAAAACAATTTACGAAGCGATTGAAAGAAAAATCCGGCACTATGCAATGGATGATTACTTGCAAAACATTGACTTCATTAACAAGTTGAAACGAGGCAGAATGATTCGTTTACGGCAAAGCGTTTCTTACTTGCATTTGCTGACGAAGGCTATTGAAAATTATGATGAGGATATTTTGAAAGATGAAAAAGACTTGCGTTACATAGTTCGTGATTACGATAAGCTTGAATTACCAGCAAAGTTTGAATATCTGGCAGAAAAAGTTGGCGAGTTGCAGAGGCAAAAGCAAAAGGTTGTTATCTGGTCAAACTTTGTTGGAACAATTGAGAAACTTGAAAAATACTTCAACAAACATTTAGGAATGTATTGCCGTTCCATTTATGGCAAGACACCGATTGAACAGTCGAGTATTGCAGATGAAAAAACAAGAGAGGAAATTCGAGATGAGTTTGTAAATCCAAAAAGCGGACTTGATATTCTGATTGCGAACCCTGCAGCTTGTGCGGAATCAATTTCACTTCACAAAACTTGTCATAATGCAATTTACTATGACCTCACATACAACTGTGCTCAATATCTACAATCGCTTGATCGCATACATCGTGTAGGAGGTTCGGAAGAAATTGAAGCACACTATTACTTTTTGCAGTATGAAAATTCAATTGACCAAGACATCTTAAACAACTTACAGAGAAAGGCGGACCGAATGAGTAAAATAATTGACCAGGATTACAGAATTTACTCTCTTGACATGTTTGATGATGAAGACGAAGAAATAAACGCATACAATAGGTTGTTTGGTAGGAAATGAGAAAGCCATTTGATAAAATAAAGTTATCGCACCTGCACACACTTTGTAATACGCTTGCAGATGCTGAATTGCGTAATGTGAGCTACATCAAGCGAAAATATCTGGAAAGAGGGTTATCGTTTGATGAAACTCTTTCTTTGTTGGAAGATTTGAAAATCATAAAGAACAATTCTGGCGAATTGATTCCTTCAAAAACATTTTCTCTTAATAACGATTCACTTGACGAATTCAAAAAAAAATTTCTTCCAGTGTTGTTTTCCTCAAACGGCAATGTCTCAGATGAATTGAAAAACTTTCTGGTGAACTTTCAAACAGAGAACGAACAAACATTTTTCAAAGCGACCGAACTCCAAAAAATAAAATTCAGCGACACAAGAAATTTGCTACTTGAATTAGAATTTATTTCGACAAGTGCAGACAACACAACTTACTTTATCAATGCTGACTTTGCAGAGTTGTTTTTAAAGCAATTCAGCAGACAAAAGCTTTCACCCGAATCATTAAAGAAAAAGCAAATTGAAAATGAATCAATTGGTTTGTTAGCAGAGAAAGCTGTTATTGAATTTGAATTGAAACGCCTTGTGGGCATTTCAGTTTTGCCTAGTGAAATTGAGCACACTTCCCTTAACAATGTTCTTGCAGGTTACGACATTAAGAGTTTTGAAAATTACCTTGATAGTAAATCTAAACCCATTGACAGGTTTATTGAAGTAAAAGCGGTTTCGGAAGACGATTATAAATTTTACTGGAGCAGAACCGAAATGCAGATTGCAAAGGTTTTTGGAGAAATGTATTATTTGTATCTAATTCCTGTGAAAGCAAACAATACTTTTGATTTTGACAAAATGATTATTCAGAGAAATCCATTCAAGAGTGTTTATTCGAATGAGCAGGAATGGGAAAGACAAGAAGAAAGTATTTCCGTTTCGAAAAAGTTGACGCTTAACTATGGCGAAAAGTACATTAAATAAAAATGTTTTATATCTCGGAGATTCGGCGGAATTACTTGCCGATAAAACGAAATTTCCTGACAAAAGTGTAAACCTTATTATTACTTCACCCCCATATGCAGATAAGCGTAAATCAACTTATGGAGGAATTCACCCTGATAAATATCTTGAATGGTTCAAACCCATTTCAAAAGAATTGCTCAGGATTTTAAAAGACAACGGTTCTTTTATTCTAAATATTAAGGAACATCCAAAAAATGGTGAACGAGGAACCTATGTTTTGGAATTAATTCTTGAATTGAAAAAACAAGGTTGGCTTTGGATTGAAGAATATTGTTGGTACAAGAAAAATTCATTCCCAGGAAAGTGGCCTAATCGTTTTCGTGATTCATGGGAAAGATGTTTGCACTTCACAAAGAAGAAACATTTTAAGATGTATCAGGAAGCTGTAAAAGTACCGATCGGAGATTGGGCATCAAAAAGGTTCAAGTCCATGAGTGAAAATGATTTTCTCAGATACACATCTAAGAATAACTCGCATTTAGGAAGAAATGTTGCAAACTGGCTAAATAAAAAAAAGGTTTTACCCCATAACGTAATAGTGTTTGAAGAAGAACATCGCTTATATCTCTCAAATGTCATAGAAACAGCTACTGTTCCTAAAGAATCGAACAATCATAGTGCAGTTTTCCCGATTGAACTTCCAACTTGGTTTATTCAGCTTTTTACAAAAGAAGGTGAGATTGTTTTGGACCCTTTCATGGGTTCGGGTTCAACGGCTGTTGCTGCTTTATTGAATAACAGAAATTATTTGGGGATAGAAATTCAAAGTCACTACGTAAAAGAGGCGAAAAAGAATATTCAGGAAATAGAAAATGAAGTTTTAAAAAAGGCCAAAAAAGGAAGAGCAAGAAGGAGTTTCAAAGTAGATTGACCATTTGATTAGCGAACGCACCAAACCAGGCACATTCGCAAGGCACACAAAGCCGAAACACAAAGCCAACGTTCCAAATGAGCCTGCCTTGTTTCTACGCTTCGGTGAGACACCCAACTTCGGCGGACACAAACGGTTAAGTGAAACACCGGACAAAAGGGCGAACGTACAACATGGGCTTCTGGTCTGCTGGCATCAGCAGGGTACTAAATCAAACCGTTTCTTTTGTACTGCTGCCTGCGTGTTGCAGCAGTGACGTATATGTGACGTAACATTGGCGTATTACTGACGTATCAGTGAGGCATCTACGAGGCAACACTGGATGGACCTGCCATCAGGAGACTTCTCCCGCTGGTTGTTCTCCCGGCATTTCACGGCCCCTGCACCTGTCTCTCCATTCCGTTTTAAATCTTTCCTTTTCTTCAGGTGTAAGGCTTTCCCATTTATCACGCATTTCGCGCCACTTGCGCCGCGAACGATAACGACCACCACCACCTCCTCCAAATCCAAAGATGATTTTAGACAGAACCAAGATGCCAAGTGCCTGCCAATACGTGATTTCCGGCAAGCGAAAAACAGCAGGCATCAACCAGTTCCAGAGAACCATTACCAGGTAAGTGAAAACGATCATCCCAACAATAGCCATCGGAATGAAATATGCAAATCTTCGTGCTCGTGAGTGTCTCATAAAATTTATTTATTGAGTTCCGTATATAAACGTTGTAATTTTTTGCGCAGGTGCAATACTGCATACCGTTTTCGCGACAGCAACGTGTTCACCTTTTCTCCCGTCAGTTCACTGATATCGCTGAAAGACATTTCTTCAATTTCGTGCAGCAGAAAAACTTCTCTTTGTTCCGGGGGCAGCTCTTCGAGTGCGACTGCCAATTGCTTCCAAAAGGCTTCAGTGAATTGTTCATCATCGACTGCTGCATCAGGCAAAATCGGTTGCAGCTCCAAAACATTGTCATCATCCTCCATCGACTGCGATAACCTATAATCTGCTTTACGATAGCGGTCTGCAATCCGGTTTTTTGCTACGCGGTACAACCAGCCGCTTACCTGCTCGACAGGTTGTGCATTCAGCACCGCGGTCAATTGAAACCAAACGTCCTGCAAGACGTCTTCTGCATCCTCATTACTTTCCACTTTGCTCCTGATAAAAGAGAACAACTTTTTACCATAATCGTTAATGATCTGAGTGATATTCCTTTTACCTGCAGCCATTGTTATTGCAGTCGCAGTGGTCATTATTAGTGAAGACGATTCAAGATGAAAAATATTTTAAATAATCTGAACTGCATCATGCGGTTCGCATTATCAAAGCGCCGCAATTATATTTGTTCAAACACTTTTGCATTACTTCCCTTGCCCACATACTATCGCAGCCGGTTGAATACCTGAAAGGTGTGGGCCCGCTTCGTGCGGACATGCTAAAGAAGGAACTCGGCATCTTTACCTACGGCGATCTGCTCCATCATTTTCCGTACCGGCACATTGATAAAACAAAAGTTTCGAAAATTGCTGCCCTGACCACCGCAACAGAATATGCGCAGGTAAAAGGCAAAATCGTGGACATTACTGCGGCGGGCAAACAAAACTCCAAAAGGCTCACGGCTTATCTACAGGACGACACGGGCATCATTGAGCTAACATGGTTCAGAAGCATTAGCTGGGTAGAGAAAATACTGAATAATCATGACGTTTATTTCGCCTTTGGTCGCATCAGTTTCTTCATGGACAAACCGCAGATCATTCATCCGGAACTGGAAGTGGTGAACAATCAGGCACCTGCAGCGAAAGACCACCTGGAACCGGTGTATCCCACCACGGAAAAGCTAAAAGCGAAAGGGTTGGGCGGACGACAGCTTGCGAAGCTGACGACATCGCTGTTCACCTTCGTGTCGGCCAAAGATGTTCCGGAAAATCTTCCTGCGCCCATACTTCAAAAGTTGAAGTTGTTACCGCGGTATGATGCGTTGAAACAAATTCATTTTCCCTCTTCACCGCAATTATACGAACAGGCGGTGCGGAGACTAAAGTTTGAAGAGTTTTTTATTTCGCAGTTGCGGTTGGCCATGGTGAGAATGGAAAGACACCGCATGTCGGTAGGTTTGGTGTTCGGCAAAGTGGGAGCGTTGTTCAATGACTTTTACGCACAGCATCTTCCGTTCGAGCTTACAGGAGCGCAAAAACGGGTGATAAAAGAAATAAGAACCGATACCGGCAGTGGTCACCAAATGAACCGGTTGTTGCAGGGCGATGTAGGTAGCGGCAAAACTATTGTTGCACTGCTGGCAATGCTCATTGCCATTGATAACGGCTACCAGTGTTGCCTGATGGCGCCAACGGAAATTCTTTCGCGTCAGCATTTTAGAACCATCAGCAGGCTATTAGAAGGATTACCGGTTTCAGTTGAGTTGCTTACCGGCTCCACAGCATCTAAAGACCGCAAAAGAATTCTTGCAGGCTTGGCAGAAGGGACAATCAACATTGTAATTGGCACACATGCCATCATTGAAGAAGCGGTTCAGTTTAAGCAACTTGGATTTGCCGTGATTGACGAACAGCACCGCTTCGGCGTGGAGCAGCGGGCAAAGCTTTGGAAGAAATCGGAAACACCGCCACACATACTCGTGATGACGGCAACACCCATTCCGCGTACACTAGCCATGACAGCCTACGGCGATCTGGATTATAGTATTATGAACGAATTACCGCCGGGGCGGCAACCGGTGACCACCGTTCACCGTTATGAAAACTACAGGTCGAAGGTTTTGGACTTTGTGCGTTCGGAAATTGACGGTGGTAGGCAAGCGTACATCATTTTTCCATTGATTGAAGAAAGTGACAAGTTGGATTACGAAAACCTGATGACCGGCTATGAAAATGTGAAGGCATTTTTTCCCGAACCAAAGTACTGGATTAGCATGGTGCATGGGCGGCAACCTTCGGAGCAAAGGGAAACAAATATGCAACGTTTCATTACGGGTGACACTCATATCATGGTGGGCACTACCGTCATTGAGGTGGGTGTGGACGTACCCAATGCGTCGGTAATGGTGATTGAAAACGCTGAGAAATTCGGATTATCACAGTTGCATCAATTGCGCGGACGTGTGGGCAGAGGTGTGGACAAAAGTTATTGCATTTTGCTTACATCGAAAGAACTCGGTAATGAAGCACGGGAAAGGATTAAGACAATGGTTGCTACCAGCAATGGCTTTGAAATTGCAGAAAAAGATTTAGAGCTGCGCGGACCCGGTGACATTGAAGGCACCAAACAAAGTGGTGTGTTAAACTTTCGACTGGCAGATATAGTCAATGACAAACATATACTGGACACTGCGAAGAATATTGCAGAAGAAACGGTGGAAGACGATCCGGAGTTAATCAAAGAAGTCAACAGGCCATTGAGAAATTACTTCCTGTCACTTAAGGGTAAAACTCCGTGGAGCCGCATTTCTTAACAGGTGTTTGAACAATAAAAAGGAGCTAAATTTAGTTTTAAGTATCAGCCGTTGAAATTGAGACACCAAATATTCTTCCTCCTATGTCTGCTCCTGGGAACAACTTCTTTCGCCCAGAGCTACAGCAACATTGAGTTTATTGAAAACAAAGGGCAATGGGATCCGGAGGTAAAGTACATGGGACAGGTACCTGCAGGCGCCTTCTTCATTCACAAGGATGGGTTTACCGTGGTGCAGCATGATCCAAACCAGTGGGGCAAAATCCATGATTTAAAGCGCCAGCGGGCAACAGCGAAAGTAGAAAATGTGGATGTAGTACTTCGCTCCCATGCATACCGCATGAAGTTCGTCAATGGCAACCCATCGCCGAAAATTGTTGCTGATAAGCCGCTTTACACCTACAACAACTACTTCATCGGTGACGATCCTTCAAAGTGGGCATCAAACTGTAGAGTGTACCAGGGTATTACCCTTAAAGATGTTTATCCAAATGTGGATGCACGTTACTACACCGACGGTGGCGCACTGAAATATGATCTCATTGTAAATCCCGGTGCCGATATCAAAAAAATTGCTTTGGAATATACAGGCGCCAACGGACTGCAGGTAAAAAGCAAACAGCTCGTCATACAAACCTCTGTAGGAGATCTTAAAGAACTCGAACCATATTCATATCAATACAACCAGGCAGGCCGAAACGACGTGCTGGTAAAATATTCTTTGCAGGGAAACATAGTTCGTTTCGATGCCAAAGACTATGACCCGAAATCAACGCTGATCATTGACCCGCAACTCGTTTTTTGTTCCTTCACCGGGAGCACGGCAGACAAC
>JAEZJD010000168.1 GCA_023436425.1 Bacteroidota bacterium
GTGCAGCCGGAGCTATAAAAAGTGGCGGCACCACACGTCGGGCAGCAAAGATGGTTTGTCTTGACTTAGACCATCCCGAAATCGTTGGCTTTGTAAACTGGAAGGTGGAAGAAGAGAAAAAAGTAAGTGCCCTAATTGCCGCTGGTTATTCAAACGATTACGAAGGTGAAGCATATAGAACTGTTAGCGGACAAAACTCAAATAACTCAGTTCGAATCCCGAATTCTTTCTTCGAGAAATTAGAGAAAGACGAAGATTGGGAACTCACTGCACGCACTGATGGGCGGGTGATGAAGAAGGTTCCTTCGAGAGAGCTGTGGAATCAAATCGCTTATGCAGCATGGCGCTGCGCTGACCCCGGTACACAATACAACACTACAATTAACGAATGGCATACATGTCCTGAAGGTGGTGAAATAAGAGCATCTAACCCATGTTCTGAATATATGTTCCTGGACAACACGGCTTGCAATCTTGCTTCCGCCAACCTAATGAAGTTTTTCGATTTTAACAGCAACACGTTCGATGTAGCCGGCTTTGAATATATCTGCCGTCTGTGGACTACTGTTCTCGAAATTTCCGTACTAATGGCGCAATTCCCATCAAAAGAAGTGGCGCAGTTGAGCTACGAGTACAGAACGCTTGGTCTCGGCTATGCTAATCTGGGATCCATGCTGATGGTGAGCGGCATTCCTTACGACAGCGAAAACGCAAGGGCGATTGCAGGTTCTATCACAGCAATCATGACGGGTGTTGCATACAAAACCTCTGCTGAAATGGCGAGCGTGCTTGGCGCATTTCCCCGCTACGAAGAAAACAAGACACATATGATGCGTGTAATGCGCAACCACCGTTTGGCGGCCTATGATGCGGACAGCTACGAAAGTTTGAGCGTTAAACCTCAGGGATTGAAGGCACAATATTGCCCGGATTATTTGCTCAAGGCAGCTTGCAAAGCGTGGGATGATGCGGTGGAGCTGGGTGAACAATTTGGTTACAGAAACGCTCAGGCAACAGTGATAGCACCGACGGGAACAATTGGTTTAGTTATGGATTGCGACACAACAGGGGTAGAACCAGATTTTGCTTTGGTCAAATACAAGAAATTGTCAGGTGGTGGTTATTTCAAAATCATCAACCAATCAGTACCGCATGCGTTGAAGAATTTGGGCTATGGCGAAAAAGAAGTTGACGCCATTGTGAAATACGCCGTCGGAACTGGAACTTTCGCTGGTGCACCTTTCGTAAACCACCAAACGTTGTCGGAAAAAGGTTTCATCGCGGAAGAAATTCAAAAGCTAGAAGCAGCCATTGGAACAGCTTTTCAAATTGAATTTGTTTTCAACGTTCACACGCTTGGCGAAGAGTGTTTGCAGCGTCTCGGTTTCGCACCGGAGGACTATTATAATTTCGAGTGGAGCTTGCTGGAAGCGCTCGGCTTTTCCGACGAACAAATCGAAGCCGCTAATGATTATGTATGCGGCACGATGACTGTTGAAGGCGCTCCGTACCTGAAGGAAGAACATTTGCCTGTATTCGATTGTGCGAATAAGTGTGGACAAAAAGGCCAGCGATACATACATGCACACGGCCATATTCGCATGATGGGCGCTGCGCAGCCATTCATCTCCGGGGCCATTTCAAAAACCATCAATCTTCCGCACGAAGCCCAAGTAGAAGAAATTGCAGATGCTTATTTACTTAGCTGGCAACTAGGCTTAAAAGCCTGCGCACTATACAGAGATGGGTCCAAAATGTCGCAGCCGCTCAGCAATAAGAGCGACAAAAAGAAGAAAGACGATGTGCAAACGGCTGCAGACGACACCTCTACGGACAGCGGACTTTCAACGCTGGACAGCAATATCGTTGACATGGGCAAGCTGACAATTGAAGAACTGCTGGAAGAAGTTCAGAAGCGAGTGCAATCATCGCCTGACACTCAATTGAAACGCAAACTGGCTACCATTGTTGAGCGCCGTGCATTGCCTGCAAAAAGGAGAGGTTACACACAAAAGGCAAAAATTAACGGACAGACAATTTTCTTGCGCACAGGTGAATATGCAGACGGCACTGTGGGTGAAATCTTCATTGACATGGCAAAAGAAGGTGCTACCATGCGCAGCATGCTCAATTGCTTTGCTATTGCAGTTTCCATCGGTTTGCAATACGGCGTTCCGTTGGAAGAATTCGTAGAAAAATTCGTTTTTACAAAATTCGATCCCGCAGGATTTGTTGATCATCCAAACATTAAATCCACCACATCCATTGTCGATTTCGTTTTCAGAGCACTCGGTTACGAATACCTGAACAGAACAGACTTGGTGCACGTGCTGGACAAACCAGAAGTAATGAACACAGGAGCGGAAGATTTGGATGAGCCGGTGAAGCAGCCCGAATTGTCAAGCGTTCGTGTAGTTCCCACACTGCAAGCCAACAAACCACAAAAAAATGGAGGACTTGACGCGGTGAACGTAGCTGCCAAAAGCATGCAAAGCGATGCCCCGGCTTGCAACACTTGTGGACATATCACAATAAGAAGCGGTACTTGCTATAAATGTCTGAACTGCGGCAACAGTATGGGCTGCAGCTGACGAGATTTCTCGGACGGAAAACCAAAACTAATATCCTAACCCATTAAATCCCTTCGTAACATCCGGAGGGATTTTTGTTTTCAGCATTATCAATAGAATGGAAATAATTTTGCCCGCCAGAATATCAAAAAACTAATTTTTCATGGCAACACATTTACAGGAAGGCCAAAAAGCACCGGCATTTTCAGGAATCGATCAGGACGGAAATAAAATTTCTCTGAAGGAATTTGCGGGAAAAAAAGTCGTGCTTTATTTCTATCCGGAAGACGACACACCGACATGCACGGTGCAGGCGTGTAACCTGAGAGATAATTATGCGCTGCTGAAAAAGAATGGATTTGTTGTCATTGGAGTAAGTCCTGATGATGTAAAGAGCCATCAGAAATTCAGAGAGAAATTCAGCCTCCCATTCTCGCTCATTGCAGATCCCGAACATAAAATAATTGAGAAATAC
>JAEZJD010000226.1 GCA_023436425.1 Bacteroidota bacterium
AATACATTTATTACATTTATCCAAAGTCAAAAATTGCGGAGATCACCATTGATCCCGACAAACTATTGCCGGACATAAACAGAAAAAATAATTCCTGGAAAGGCTCCAACCTTTAATCATGAGAAAACTACTGCTGCTAATTACCTGTTGTGCTTGCATGGTCGTGTTTGCACAACAAGACGTAACACTGAAAAAAAAGGACAGAAAACGTGACGTGGCGCTGGTAACTACTGCGGGCAGCATCATTTTGCGTTTGTCGGATGCTACTCCCATGCACCGCGATAATTTTCTGAGGCTTGTGAAGTCAGGATATTTTGATAGCGTGTTGTTTCATCGAGTAATAAAAAACTTTATGATTCAGGCGGGAGATCCTAACAGCAAAAATTCCGCCGCCGGTCAACCGTTAGGAAACGGAGGACCGGGTTACACGGTTCCCGCCGAAATTCGACCGGAGCTGTTTCATAAAAAAGGAGTACTGGCGGCCGCTCGCATGGGCGATAATGTTAACCCTGAAAAAGCAAGCAGCGGAAGTCAATTTTACATTGTTCAGGGCAGAACATTTACCGACAGAGAAATGGACTCCATTGAAGTTGTTCGTTTGGGCGGACGAAAATTGTCTCCCGAACGCAGAAACTTTTATAAAACCATTGGCGGCACTCCGCAGCTTGATGGTAACTATACTGTTTTTGGAGAAGTGGTGCAAGGCTTAAATACCGTAGACAAAATTGCAACCACTGCAACAAGTGCTGGACAGGACAAAGACAGACCAAAAGAGGATGTTCGCATTCTTTCTGCAAGACTGATCAAACGCAACAAAAAGTTGCACGCCGATTTTTAATTTACATTGCTTGGGAAAACATTTTGCAATGAACTACAATCGGTTCGGCACAACAGATTTACACGTTAGCGAAATCGGATTCGGTGCATGGGCGATTGGTGGCAATGCCATGATCGGTGACACTGCTATCGGATGGGGTCAAGCAGATGATAGCACATCACGCATTGCAATTCGTGCAGCACTTGATGCAGGAATTAACTTCTTCGATACCGCCGACATTTACGGACTTGGCCACTCGGAAGAGTTGTTGGGCAATGAGCTGCAACATCAGCGTAATGTAATCATTGCTACGAAAGTTGGGAATGTGTCCCGCGATAATAAATTCACCGTCGATTATTCAAAACAGCATGTGTTTGGCGCCTGTGAACAGAGCTTGAGAAGATTGAAACGGGAAACAATTGATTACTACCAGCTGCATACAGCACGGCTGCAGCATTTACAAAACGGCGAGTGTATTGAAGCGATGCAAACTTTGCAGCAGCAGGGAAAAATTCGCTATTGGGGTTTGTCACTGAATACGTTTTACCCGGATGCAGAAGCTGAATTTATCCTCAAAGAAGGTTACGGTCACGGTTTTCAGCTCGTGTTCAATATTATCAATCAGCGGGCACTTGGCGTTGTTAAGAAAGCATTTGAGGCGAATTATGGAGTGATCGCAAGAATGCCACTCCAGTTTGGATTATTGACAGGTAAGTTTAATGAGAAAAGCACTTTTGAAAAAGATGATCATAGACACAATCGACTGACGCAGGAAGTGCTTCGAAAGTCCTTTGAAATTCTTGAAGAAAAGGTTTGGCCACTTGCAGACAAAGAAAAATTGACACCCGCACAACTGGCCTTGAGTTTCATCATTTCATTGCAGGGGATATCTACCGTCATTCCAGGGATCAGGACAGAAGAGCATGTGGTTCAAAACACAAGCGGGGTGAAACGCTTGTCCCCTGAAACAATGCAGGCACTCTTCAGTTTGTCTGATGGTGAAATGCAGCCTTTGATGCAATTGATAGAACAAATCGGTTAGAGTTCCAGCAGCGCAGATTCAATTCTGCTCACAGTTTCTTCTTTCCCTAACACTTCAGCTATTTCAAAAACCGGCGGACCAAATTTGCCGCCAACTAACATCAGCCGAAACGGCAACTGCAGCTCGCCGGGTTTTAATCCTTCTTGCTCAGCAAAGCTTTTAAAGGCCGATTCCAGGTTAGAAGCGTTCCAATCGCTTGTGGTCACCAGCGTTTTGATGAACTTTTCAAAGAATGTTTTTTTGTCAACGTTCCATTTAGATTTTATCGGGCTAAAATCAGTGTTCTTCGGCGCGTGAAAAAAGAAGAAGCTTTGATCCCAAAAGTCAGTCAGGAGAGTACAGCGGTCTTTTACTAACGTAATAATCTTGTCAAAATAGTTATCATCTAAAGTCTCTATTCCTTTTTCTGAGAACAACCGCTTTAGCTGTTGCTTAAAGTCGGCAACATCAGAAATCTTCAGCCATTCGTGGTTGAACCATTTGGCTTTTTCATAATCGAACTTGGCTCCGCTTTTATGTACTTTTTCTATTGAAAACTTTTCAATCAATTCAGCCATCGAAAATATTTCCTGATCGGTTCCATCGTTCCATCCAAGCAACGCGAGCATATTTACAAATGCCTGCGGCAAAAACCCTTTCTCTCGAAATCCATCAGTCAATTCTCCTGTTTTTGGATCCTGCCAGCTCATTGCAAACACCGGAAAGCCATAACGGGCACCATCGCGTTTGCTTAACTTTCCGGTCGGTCCAAGAATCAACGGCAGGTGTGCCCACTGCGGCATGTTTTCTTCACCGAAAAGATGTCGCCACAATAAAACATGCACAGGTGCACTAGGTAGCCACTCCTCTCCACGAAAAGCGTGAGAAATTTCCATCAGGTAATCGTCCACCACCACAGCAAGGTGATACGTTGGCATGCCATCGGCCTTCAACAGCACCTTATCGTCCACCACAGACGCATCGAAGCTCACTTCGCCTCGGATCATATCCGATAACGTGATTGCTCCCGCATCGGGCATTTTTATTCTAATAACATGCGGGGCATTTTGGGACAACAGTTGCTGAACTTCATCGGCGGAGAGGGTAAGCGAGTTACGCATTTGCATGCGCACCTTGCGATCATATTGTGGCGTTGGATTTTCGTGAGTACGCAAGGCATTACGCATATTATCTAAGTCTTCTGAAGTGTCGAAAGCATAATAAGCGTGTCCTTTTTCCACCAACTCCTCGGCATATTTTCTATAAAGCTGTTTTCTTTCGCTTTGCCTGTACGGTCCATAATTGCCGGGCTTCAGCGGGCTTTCATCCGGGATCATCCCGCACCACTGCAGCGTTTCATAAATGTATTCTTCAGCACCTGTTACATACCGTGTTTGGTCGGTATCTTCTATGCGCAACACAAAATCGCCGCCGTGTTGCTTAGCAAATAAGTAATTGTATAAAACTGTGCGAACGCCGCCCAAATGCAGACCGCCCGTTGGACTGGGAGCAAAACGGACCCTTACTCTTTTTTGCATTGGACAAAAATAAACCCTTGTGTGGAGGAGGCTATTATGACCCGAATGTCCTTAAATAAATTGGGCCTGGGTAGACACCCTGGCCCGTTTTTAATCCGTACCCGATGAAAACTGGTTTAAAGGTATATATATTTTTTTTATTAGTACAAAGTTATTTACCCGGAAAGTTCATTCGGGCTTCTGGATGACGGCGTTAAAAGTGCTTGGCCGGTTCTGTTTTAGACCTGTAGGTCAAAGGCTATCACCACTCTTAATTGGCAGGAGACAAGCGGCTTTTTGCTGAAGGAAATTAGAAAATTTCATCAGCTTTGTTCGTAAAGTTCTATATGGAGTTGATTGACACCCATGCGCACATTTATTTACCAGAGTTTGAGAATGACTTGCCGGATGTATTGGGCAGGGCATCGGCAGCCGGCGTAACAAACATCCTGATGCCAGCAATCGATTCTTCTACCCATCAGCGAATGCTGCAGCTGGATAAAGAAAATGTGCAATGCCTTAGCATGATTGGTCTTCACCCTTGCTCTGTGAACCAGAATTTCGCGGCAGAACTGAACGAGGTACAAAATTTACTCAGGTCTAATAGTTTTGTTGCAATTGGCGAAATAGGACTCGACTTTTACTGGGACAAAACTTTCACTGCGCAGCAATACGATGCTTTTCACCAACAAATTGAAACTGCTGTAGAAAACGGGCTGCCTATTGTCATCCATTCGCGAAACGCTGTTGATGAATGCATTGCTGTTGTGCGTGAGCACAGTGGAACTACCGGAGTGTTTCATTGCTTTTCGGGCACGTTGGAGCAAGCCCAAAAAATTATTGACCTTGGTTTTTATCTGGGGATCGGCGGCGTGGCTACGTTCAAAAATGGGGGACTTGATAAAGTGCTTCCTCACGTTTCCCTCGACAGAATTGTGTTAGAAACAGATGCTCCTTACTTAGCTCCGGTACCGTTCAGAGGCAAACGTAATGAACCCTCGTATTTGAAGATTATTGCCGAAAGGGTTGCTGCGTTAACAGGAAAAAACATCACAGACGTGGCAGGCGCCACAACTTTCAACGCCAAAAACCTGTTTGGACTTGCGTAACAATCCTACATTTGCAGCCCAAAAGGAGAGTTGTCCGAGTGGTTGAAGGAGCACGCCTGGAAAGTGTGTATACCTCTAAAGGGTATCGAGGGTTCGAATCCCTCACTCTCCGCCAAAAAGCCAAACCCACCTGATTGCTTGCACAAGCTGCGCGATGTAAGTTTCTTTCGGCGTGCAGTTTTTTGTAATTTGTCGCCACCTGAGTTTGACAGATATATATGCAGAGAAAAAAAGTAGCCATTGGAGACATCGCAAAACAGCTAGACATTTCCATCACCACTGTTTCCTTTATAATTAACGGTAAAGCTGAAGAAAAAAGAATTAGTCCGGAGCTTACGCGCAAAGTGATGAAAGTAGTAAGTGACCTCGGCTACGTTCCGAATCACCTTGCAAAAAGCCTGCGTACGGGAAAGACAAACATCATTGCATTGATTGTTGAAGACATTTCCAATCCGTTCTTCGCGAATGTGGCTCGGTTGATAGAAGAAAAGGCAGATGAAAAAGGGTATAAAATTTTTTACTGCAGTTCCGACAATGATGTGACGAAAACATCCGAGCTGATTAAAGTATTTCGTGAGCGGCAGGTAGACGGGTACATTATCACTCCTTCTATTGGTATTGAAAAGGACATTAAAGGGCTATTGCACAACAACTCACCGGTTATCTTGTTCGACCGTCTGTTACCCGATATCGCCACTAATTATGTTGGCGTGGACAATGAAGGCAGCACTTACAAAGCAATTAAACATTTGATTAAACAAGGGTACAAAAACATAGCATTTGTTACGCTTACCTCCGCACAGCCGCAGATGTTGGAGAGGCTCAGTGGCTATCAGCGGGCAATAAAGGAATTTAATTTGCAGTCCTTCATAAAAAAAATCAATTATCAGGACGAGGACGAATCAAAAGTGCAGAAGCTGATATCCTTTTTTTCCGCGTCGAAAAAGTTGGATGCAGTGTTTTTTGCTACCAACTATTTGGGCATTGATGGTCTGGATGCCTTGGGCAGGTTGAACATGAAAATCCCCGATGATATTGCAGTCATCTCCTTTGACGATCATGATCTTTTCCGGCTGTATTCCCCATCTATCACAGCTGTCGCGCAGCCAATAGAAGAGATGTCCAGAAAAATAATCGAGCTATTGCTGCAAAGTATTGAGCATGTGAAGGAAAGAGATAAAACGCGAAAGCTGGTCCTTCCCGGCTCCCTAATCATTCGCAAATCCACTACTCCCGCCAAAAAAAGCTGAATTCCGGATTCGAAGACGATTTCCCCGCGTTCGTCAAAAAATTTTTGCTAAAACGATTTAGTCACTAACTTAGCCTTATGAACGATTTGCTTGTGCCATTATTCCATAACCAAATTGCTTCATAACACCTTTGCCATACTTCACGTAGTTGATTCTTTTTCTTAAAGGAAACCTGTATTGTATTATTAATAAAACACACTTCAATGAAGAAGCTTTTCTGCATGTTTTTTCTATCATTCCTGCTTGTTAATTACATAGATGCGCAGGATGTTACAGTAACCGGTCAGGTTACAAACAAAGCAGATGGATCACCGCTGCAAGGCGTGACTGTTTCAGCGAGTGGAGCAAGCAACCAACTGGCTGTCATCACCAATGCAAGAGGTGCTTATTCCATCAAAGTTCCATCCACTGTTAAGGAACTGACTTTTACGTACGTAGGTATGCAGCCACTGACAGAACAGATCAGAGGTCGCAGCGTCATTAACGTTCAATTGGCATCTTCTGCCGGAGATATGGAGCAGGTGGTCGTCACCGCCCTGGGGATTAAGAGGGAAACGAAGGCACTTACGTACAGTCAGCAGGGCGTGGACATGGATGCTTTGAATGAAACAAAAAGCACAAATATCATCAACTCACTGTCGGGGAAAGTAGCGGGGTTGCAGGTAGTTCCTCCGGGTTTCAATACCGGATCAGCAAGAATTGTAATCCGTGGAAACACTTCTCTGACCGGTAACAATCAGCCGCTTTTTGTTGTTGATGGTATGCCCATCGACAATGCTGCAGGTGATGCTGGTAGTATTGATTATGGTAACAACGCTGCCGACATAAACTCAGAAGATATCGAAAGCATTCAGGTATTAAAAGGACCCAACGCCTCGGCACTTTACGGCTCAAGGGCGGCGAACGGAGTAATTCTTATCACAACAAAAAAAGGTAGCAGCAAGTTCAAAGTAACCTTCAACTCCAGCACCATGTTTCAGAAACTCACTGAGTTTCCGGAGTATCAAAATGCATATGGCGTAGGTACATCTTTCTATATAGATAACACCCATCGTATTCCCGAGGCACAGGTAAACTACAGAAGCTGGGGATCTCCAATGATGGGGCAACCCTATGTGGCATTGAACGGCGAGATCAAACCTTACCTGCCACAGCCGAATAACGTGAAGGATTTCTATAACACAGCGTCGCTTCTTACAAATTCTGTGGCTGTTGAAGGCGGTAATAACGTGACTACTTATCGAATGGGCTATACCAATTATGCAGGTACAAGCGTGGTGAAGGGTTTTAACGAGATGAATAAGCACAATCTTGACCTGAGGTTGATGAACAATTTCTCCAAGGCGATTTCCCTCGATGCGAAGATTGGGTACATAAGAGATGTGGTGAATAACAGACAATATTCAAACTCGAATGGTAGGAACCCAACAAACCTTTACGGACACATGGCAAGAAGCACAGATTTGTCTGAGCTGATTCCTTATAAAGATCCTGCTACGGGAATGGAAATTGGTACGCACCGCAATTTCAGTAATCCATATTGGGTAATAAATGAAAATCCTAATAAGGATGTAAAAGATCGTGTAATCGCAACGATAAGTCCCGAAATAAAGTTTGCTCCATGGGCAAAGTTCACAGGTCGTTTCGGAGCAGATATTTACTGGTGGGATGGATTTGAATTTAACAACATCGGTTCTGTTATCGCAAGCAATCCGAACGGATTTTTGAGAACCTTTAATACGAAGCAGCAGAACTTCAATCTGGAAGGTATTTTTTCATTCAATAAGAAATTCAATGACTTTTCTCTTGTCTCAAACTTTGGCGGTAGCACCTTTGGCTCCAACTACGAGCGGAGAGAAGAGAGGGTAAATTCACTTTTACAGCCAGGACTGATCAATTTATCAAATGCGAGAGAATATCCGATCGTCAGCCAAAACATCAGAGAGCGGAAAATTTATTCAGCATTTGGCTCGGTTTCTCTGGGCTTCCGCAATTATGCTTTCTTGGACGTAACCGGAAGAAATGACTGGTCGTCCACGTTACCTGCAGCAAACAACTCTTATTTC
This sequence comes from Bacteroidota bacterium, assembly GCA_023436425.1. GTDB lineage: Bacteria > Bacteroidota > Bacteroidia > Chitinophagales > Chitinophagaceae > Flavisolibacter. The sequence goes on from JAEZJD010000226.1 coordinate 7,781, forward strand.
TATCCTTCTATCGGTGGCACGTTAATCTTGACCGATATGTTAGGAGTGAAAAGCAATGTTCTAAGCTTTGCAAAACTGAGAGCTTCTTTGGCTATTGTGGGTAACGACACCGATCCGTACAGATTGGATCAGGTTTACTCTTTCAATGGCTTCTTTAATGGTGCGCCGATTGCTTCTTTGGGGACAACAATGAATAATCCGGAACTGAAGCCGGAGAGAACAAGCTCCTACGAATTTGGTGCTGATGTGAGGTTGCTGAGAAGCCGGTTCAATCTAAGTGGTACTTACTACAATTCTTCTACAACTAATCAGATCATTACGGCGCAGCTGCCAACATCGAGCGGATACAGGCAGCGGATTTACAACGCAGGAAGAATTGACAACTGGGGATATGAGGCAATTGCAAGCGGAAAAATCATCGACAACAAAAACTTCAAATGGGAAACATCAATAAACTTCTCTAAAAACAATTCCAAAGTAGTAGAACTGATTGAAGGCATTGACCGTTTCCAGTTGAATAATAATTCCAGCTACATCTATGTATACGCAGAAGTAGGTAAACCTTATGCTTACATGCGTGGACTGGGTGTGGCAAGGGACTCACTCGGTCGCATGTTGATCGAGGATGGTGGATCGCTCCTCATCAAGAATAACGATATGGAGTTCGGTACGGCATCTCCTGATTGGTTGGGCGGCTTTAATAACAATTTCAAAGTTGGAAAGTTTGATCTCGGTTTCCTCATTGACGTCAAAATGGGTGGTAAAATCTACTCTGGAAGCTATTCAAGAATGCTTACCAACGGCGTAATTGCAGAAACGCTTTACGGCAGGGACGACTACTACAAGCACTCTGTAATTTTTGGCGAAAGCAGCTCTGAACTGAGTGGTGGCGCTATGTGGGATGCTTACTTCCTGAACGGAACGAAGAATAACAAATGGAGCACGCCTCAAAACTATGAGTATGCACGACCAAACTATGCGGAATTCGTAATGTTTGACGCTTCGTACGTAAAGCTTCGGGAGCTGACAGCCGGATACACGTTTGCAGCAAATCAGCTGAAGCGAACACCCTTTAAGAGCGCAAGAGTGTCGCTTGCCGGTCGCAACTTATTGATGCTGCATCGGAAAACTCCTTTGGGCATTGATCCGGAAGCCACATCCACATCTGGTAACGGACAAGGCATCGAAAATGGTGCATTGCCGCCGAACACAATTTATGGCTTCAACGTAAGACTTTCTTTCTAAACCGAGATATACATCATTTATGAAAAATAAAATTTTCTTATTCATTGCCGGTATCATCACGCTTGCTTCCTGTTCACGCAAGCTCGAGGATATCAATATAAACCCGAATAACCCGTCGACGGTTGAAGCGGACTTTTTGCTGACCACTTCGATATTCGAAACAATGAACCTGTATGGCGGGCAAATGAACAGGGCTATATTTTACAACTATACCCACCACTACTCAGGATTCCAGGGTGAGTTTCAACGCTACACTTTTGTGCAGAGTGAAAACAATACAAACTGGCGCAACACTTTTATAAATGCGTTGCAGCCGGTTCACCAGATAGTGAAAAATTACAGTGCCAGTCCGGTACACAAGAACAGGGTGCTGATTGCGAGGTTGTGGAAGGATTATATTTTTTCCAATGCAGTATCTATGTGGGGTCCTATTCCTATGAGTGAAGCGTTGGAAGGAACTCCGCAAGTGCCTTATCAGAAAGAACAAGACATCTATTACTTTCTTTTGGACGATCTGCGGAACATTGCTGATTCTATCTCTTTAACGGGCGACAAGTTCACCGCTAACGCTGATAAAATTTATGGTGGCGATTTGCTGAAGTGGAAAAAGTTTGCAAACACTTTACGCCTTCGCCTTGCATTACGCATTTCCAATGCTGATGCAGCGAAAGCACAGCAGGTGGTTGGTGAAATTTTCGAAAGAGAGCAATACACCATTAAATCCGAGGCTGAAACTGCCACTGCAAAATGGGATGCCACATCCAGCAGCACATGGAGTCCGCTGTACGATCGCGTTGTTTACAATTACACAGCCAACAAGGCAACGATTCCGGTGATTAATGAATCGCTCATTTATCACATGGCTCCGTATAATGATCCTAGGTTGCCGGTGTATGCACAGCCTGCAAAGCAAGGACCAATGAAGGATAAATATTTTGGTCAAAACATTGCTTACGGCGGTGGAAGCGGTTATGCAAGATATGCAGGTACCGTTAATCCGCATACAGGACTAAAGCAGGACGACTACTCTTATATTGGAACAAGATTCTTAGCGCCGGATGCAGAATATGTTTTCCTTTCTTACGCAGAATCTTCTTTTCTAAAAGCCGAAGCTGCACTCAAAGGTTGGTGGGGCAATCCAAATGCATCGCAATATTATTACGAAGGAATTGATGCTTCCATTTTGCGATATGGATTAACAGCGGCTCAGGCAACAGCTTACAAGAACACACCGGGTGTTAAGTGGGGATCAGCTTCCGATACTTTAGGTCGTGAAGCCCAGTTCCAGGATTATCTGCGGATTGCGTCTAGTTACGTTCCGGCGGGTGATTACATGAGGCAAATTGTAATGCAGCATTGGCTGGCAATTCCGGGGCAAGGTGTTGATGCGTGGGCATTGCTGCGCAGAACACAAATCCTAGAATTCGAGCCGCAGTTTGCTACATACGATGGATTGTACAAATACATGCCGCAACGCATTCCTTATCCTTCTGATGAATTGCAGACTAATCCAAAAGAAGTGGCTAAGGCGGTTCAGTGGTTGGGCGGTCCCGACGATCTGTTTACAAAACTTTGGTTTGCATTACCCACAAAGAAAAATCCATATCTGCCATATTAAAAATCTAACAAAATGAGACTTCTTTTATATAGCTTTTTGAGCGTTTTAATCTTAGCTTCCTGTCAGAAGCCGAAGGAATAC
>JAEZJD010000230.1 GCA_023436425.1 Bacteroidota bacterium
CCGTTGCGCAGCATGCGAACAATTTCGATAACACTGGCTCCGTTCTGCACTTCATAGCGTCCCGGTTTTATTTTACTCCAGTAATTGAGTCTGTTAGCAACAAAGGTGAAGACAGCTTCATTGTTGATGATTTTGTTTTTACGGAGAGAATCGAGAACAGCTTGTCTGCTTGCAGCATTTGTTCTGATGTACAAATACTCTTTGGCTCCTGAAAAGCCCGTGGCGGGTCCTAAGAACAAGAATGCCGCAGTAGCCACCACAATTACCAACAACACCAATATAATCAGAAGAAATCTTTTCATTGCGCCAAAGTAAAAGAAAAAACCCTGCCGCAGGGACAGGGTTTGTTATCGAACAACTAGTTCAATTATTTAGGTTGTTGTGCCGGTGGTGTTTGCGGATTAAATGGCTGCTGATTTTGTTGCTGCGGAGGTGCTTGTTGCGTAGGAACCGGTCCACTACCAACAGTTTGCAAACGATCACTTCCTCCGGAACCGCTGCTCCTGATAAATATGGTAGAAATAATGCACAGAACAGCAATGATTGCTGCAAATGTCCAGGTGCCTTTCTCCAGCACGTCAGTTGTTTGTTTCACACCCATAAACTGGTTGCTAAATCCGCCAAAGGTTCCGGAAAGTCCGCCGCCTTTAGGATTTTGTACCAACACAATTAAGCTGAGAATTACAGAAGCAAGTATGATGAGAATAATAAATAAAATGGTCATGTCACGAGTTCTTTAAGCTGTCAATTTTGGCAGCAAAGAAAGCTTTTTTGGAGGGATTCAGCAAACTTAATTTCCTAAAGATTTCTATAGCTTTTTCATTGTTTCCCTGCTTCAGCCACACTTCAGCCATGGCTTCTGTAACCACTTCAGTTTTGTCAACAGAGTGTGTAGCCATATTCACGACCTTTTTCTCCGCGACAGTATCGACGTTTTTAGCTACGTCCGCAGCCGGCAATCGCTTCATCGTTTTCAGCCATTCTGTAAAGCTTTTTACCTGTTTTCCAAAAGCATCACTCGGCGGCTCCTGCGAGGGTTTGATCCCTTGCGATGCGAAGTAATCAACAGTGTGAAATGGTTCGAAAACAAAATCAGCCGGAGATTCTTGCTGATTTAAGTTTTTTTCCTCGACAACAGTTTCCTCTTTCATAGAGTCCGACGGCTTCGCTTCCACGTTATCGTCAGGGGCGGGTATTTCGATCAAAGGTTCAGTAACTCCCGCTTCGTCACGACTGTCAGACGTTTCCGTGTCGATGATGTTGGCGTCCGGCGCTGCATTAGCACGCAAGGCTAACGTGGCAGGATCTGTATAAAATTTTTCCGATGAAATGAAGTATTCAAATTGCAGCGGATCATGATAATACAACACAGCCTTTTGCCACTGTTCGTTATACTCAGGTGCGTTTTGCTGTTTTAATTTTTGAAGAAGGAGAAACTGCGCGGGAGCAAAGTACGGGTATTTTGATGCAAGCTTCCTTATCTCCTCCGGGTCACATTCGTCAATAGAATTCTTGTCGAACAACAACTTGGCCAATGCATGAATTCTTTCGCTCATCGGAGGCAAGTTACACTACCAATTGGAAAAAATATGATTGAATATCTCGTCGCTGAGATTCCGAATCATGTCGGGGAGTAACACCGATTCTGCTGATTGAAGTGACTGTTTTGCATCAAAATCAAAACTTCGGCTGACTGTAAAATCTTCTGTTTTGTTGGTGAGTTGGCGGGTGAGGTTTATACTTACACTTACGGTAAGCCTGTTAATGGACGATTGTTGTTGTCCGTTATTCGACGTAACGCCGGTCGTGCTCACAGAGTAATCAACAACAGTTCCGTTGATGACAATGTCAGCATTATCATTATTTGTTTGCGTCAGTTTTGTTTGCGTCGTGATCTTCGAGCGCAGGCGCTCTGTTAGATTGGGGCTAAGTTGTGGATTAACGTATGGCGCTTTATTTTCAAACGGGTAAACACGTACAGTTCTGCTGCTGTCGGTGATCACCGCTTTTTCCTTAAAGCTGTAGATTCCGCACGAGGTTAGGGAAGAACTGAGAATGAAAAATGAAAAAAAGAAACCAGCAGTAAACAAAATGGATCTGCTCACACTCTTGACTTTAACCTTTTCATCGTTCGTTTTACTGATCAATGTCGTATTCTTTTAGTTTTCTATAGAGTGTCCTTTCGCTAATGCCAAGATCTGCAGCGGCATCCTTTCTCTTGCCCTTATGCTTTTTCAACGCTTTTATGATCAGCTCTTTCTCCTTGTCCATAATGTTCAGGCTTTCTTCCACCACTTCATGCTCCTGAATATCATCAGGCATGCCGATCGTCATCGGCTGCGCTGAGGGTAAATTGGAAGTTACCAAAACAGGTTGATGTTGCTCCTGAGTTTGCAATTCTTTAACCTCTTTAAAAAGGGAATGATTCTGCTGTGCAACGGTTGGATTCTGAACAAGTTCTAAGAAAAGTTTTTTGAGTTCTGTCACATCTCTTTTCATATCGAAAAAGAGTTTATAAAGAATCTCCCTCTCATTTGAAAACTCGTGCGGATCGTGTCCGTTTGTGTGCACCAAAACCGGCAACCTATTGTTGTTCGGTTCGGGAAGGAAGCGATCCAATTCTCTGCCGTTAATCGCCTTGTCGGTTGCAAGAACTGAGATCTGTTCTGCAATGTTCTTGAGCTCTCGAACATTGCCGGGCCAAGGGTAATTTGTTATCCTTTGTCTCGCCTCATCATCAAGTTGAACAGGAGCAGTTTTATATTTTTCAGCGAAATCGACGGCAAATTTTCTAAATAAGATGGGAATATCTTCTTTCCGGTCCCGCAATGCCGGAACACGTATAGGAACTGTGTTCAGCCTGTAGTACAAGTCTTCCCTAAACTTATTCTGCTGCACCAATTGAAACAAATCTTTGTTCGTTGCGGTAATCACCCGAACATCTGTTTTCTGCACTTTGGAAGACCCTACACGTATGAACTCGCCACTTTCTAAAACTCGGAGCAAACGAGCCTGTGTACCAATTGGCATTTCCCCAATTTCATCAAGGAAAATTGTTCCTCCGCTCACTGTCTCGAAATAGCCTTTGCGACTATCAACCGCTCCGGTAAATGAACCTTTTTCGTGACCAAACAG
>JAEZJD010000245.1 GCA_023436425.1 Bacteroidota bacterium
CTGTTTACCCGCAGGGCTAAGTAGGCACTGCGCATCGGCTCTGCACCTGGAATGTCTGCTCCCATTAAAACTGTGTCACCGATTTGCATTTGAGCATGCAGAATTCTGTTCTTAAACTCCTCGGGCACGGCGGTTGCACCTGGACTTTCCTCATGCCTCATCATCATGATAATCTTGCCGCCAAGATTCTTTTCATAAAACCGAAAAGCTTCTTCGCAACTGCCTTTATAATTAACATAGATATCCAACTTCATTGTTGTTTTTTTTATGCAAGAAATTTAAAAAACTTCGGCAGCTTCATTTACTGCAGCAAGTTCAATCTTTTTCATTTTCAACACTGCTTCCATAACTTTCGCTGATTTCCCAGGCGTTTGCATTAGTTCTCCCATGTTTGACGGTACAATTTGCCACGACACGCCGAATCTGTCCTTGAGCCAGCCGCACATCTGTGCCTTTGGATCACCACCTTCAGAAAGTTTATTCCAATAATGGTCTATCTCCGCCTGCGTGTCGCAGCCGACAACAAAGGAAATTGCTTCATTGAAATTAAAATTATGCTCGCCAAACCCGTCCATCGCGGCGAATACTTCACCAGCTAATTCAAAATCGGCATACATAACCTTTCCTTCCATTGTTTTACCGTGCTCCGGTCCGTATTTGAAAATATTCTTCACTTTCGAATCCGGGAAAATTGAAGTGTATTGGTTTATGGCCGCCTCCGCTTTGCCCAATACGCCGCCTACAAACATTAATGAAGGAATTATTTTTTGCGGCGCTTCACCCATTGGTTTAATTAGTTGCCACGACACTCCAAACTTATCCTGAACCCACCCGTATTTTTCGCTAAACGGATATTTGTCCAGCGGCATCAAAACTTTTCCGCCGTCAGAAAGATTATCCCACAACTTCTGAATTTCATCGTTCGACGTTGAATTGACGAAAAAAGAAATAGCCGGAGTAAAAGTGAAAACAGGTCCGCCGTTGATAGCAACGAATTCGTAATCTTCCAATTGAAAAGGAACTGTCATTACCATTTCTGGCTTCATACCGGATGCTTTTGCGCCTGCCTCTGAATAGCGAACAGCTGTGCCTATTTTCGAATTGCTGAATAAACCCGTGTAAAAATTGACCGCTTCTTCGGCGTTATCGTTGAACCACAAAAAAGGTGTGATCTTCTGCATAAAAAAAATTTAATTGTTTTCAGATATTTCTTTCACAAGACGAAGCGCTTTCGGAAATGTTTGCTGAAAAAAAGTTTTGAATTCGTCATTGCTGTCCAGTTCCACGGTCAATTCCGTTGTGCCATCGTTTTGTTGTAAGAAGTAGTCTTCGTGCGAACCAGCCCATTGTTTTACTGCTTCACTCGTTGTGTCCTCTTCTCCATTCTTGACCACGCCTAAATGCAAAAACGACATCATTTGATTTGGAACGAGCTTGTCAATTTTACTGACCATGCCAGAGCCTTTTCCATCGAGAAAAAGCACTTTACTACCTTCTTTCCAGTCGGTGATTGCGTGTGATTCGGGCGAGAAAACTGACGTCCATTTTCTGTAGTTGTCGTCATTCCACAATGCCTCCCAAACTTTTTCTTTTGGTGCATTGATGCTTTCGGTAAACCTGATTTTTTCCATGTATTCGTTGATTGACGTGAGTGAAATCATTTGTCACCACAAAGATGAAATGATTCAATGATTGCAACAGGGTGAGAATACGGCAATTTCACGGGGCGTTTGCGACAACTTTTGCCTTAGCTTTACGAGTAACGAAAACAACGATAAACAAGATGAAACATATTTCAATTCTTGTTCCCGAAGGCGACTGTAGTCTTGTTAATATTGAAGGTTGTCACCAGATTTTTTCTGAAGTGAATTCGGTTTTATTGCGGGCAGGCAAGTCTCCCGTTTTCAACATCGAGTTGGTTGGATTGAGCAAAAAGCCGGGCGTCAAAAAGGGTTTGTTTAGCATCTACCCTGATGCAACAATTGCCGATATAGAAAAAACCGATTTGATCATTATACCGGCACTGTTTGGTGAAAAAGAAAAAGCTATTGCAGAAAATAAAAATTTTATTCCCTGGTTAGTTGAGCAACATAAAAATGGTGCTTCAATTGCCTCGCTATGTATTGGCGTTTTTCTTTTGGCGAGCACCGGTTTGCTCAATGGCAGAAAAGTAGCAACACACTGGGTGGAGGCAGACAATTTCCGCAAGATGTTTCCCGAAGTGGAGCTTGTGCCCGATAAAATCATTACCGACGAAGAAGGTATTTACACCAGTGGCGGAGCGTATTCCTGGCTTAATCTGGTACTTTACCTGGTGGAAAAATTTGTGGGAAGAGAAATGGCGATCATTTGTTCCAAACTTTTTGAAATTCAAATTGAGCGAAACGATCAATCTGCATTTATGATTTTCATGCCGCAAAAACAGCATGAAGATGATGTGATTAAAAAAGCGCAGGAGTACATTGAAAAGAATTATCAGGAAAAAATTACTGTCGACGAACTGGCATCGCAGCTGGCAATTAGCCGCAGAAACCTTGAGCGGAGATTTAAAAAAGTTACATACAACTCCATAGTCGAATACATGCAGCGTGTTCGTATTGAAGCAGCTAAAATGACCCTCGAACGGGAGAAAGAAAATGTGAACGAGGCGATGTACAAGGCTGGCTATAACGACATCAAAGCATTCCGCACAACGTTCAAAAAACTGACAGGTTTGTCGCCTCTCGAGTACAAAAACAAATACAGCAGAAATGCCGTTTTGTAATTGCTTCGCAACCGATATTCACTACCATCCAATACCGTAATCTTCTCCATTGTTGCTGGAGCCACCCCAAAAGCTTCCGTGCTTCCAATCAAAATAAATAGCATTTATAGGTCCGCTTGACCGTGGATCAAAACTCAATGTGTAGCCCATTTTCTTCAATTCATCACGGACTGCTTGTGATGTATTAGCATTGAGCAAAATACTTCCAGGTCTTGGTTGTCGGTCGGTAAGCTTAGTGCCACCAAGCGAAAGCCATAACTGATTCGTATTGATGTTTGCGGCTTCTGCTGCCTGCTGAGGCGTCATTCCAAATTCCACTACATTCAAGAAAAACTGAAGTAAATTTTGATCTTGTGTGTCGCCGCCCTGCACTGCAAATGATAAGAATGGTTTGCCATCTTTCATTGCCAACGACGGCGTCAATGTCACTCTTGGTCGCTTTCCGGGCTGCACCACATTAAAGGGATTGAGAGAAGAATCCAATACAAAACTTTGCATCCGCTGGCTCATTCCGATACCCGTGTTGCCCGCAATCGTTGCAGGTAACCATCCACCACTGGGAGTGATAGAAACTACCCAGCCGTTCTTATCTGCAGCTTCAATGCTGGTGGTACCGAGCAAAAGTTTTTCCTGGTAATCTGCTGCCGATAAACTGTTTTGAATGTCGTGTACCGGTGCAAAATTTCGTTTGCTTGTATCCATCTGATAGCCACGTTTCTTCAATAAATCTGTAAATGGATTTTGTTTGCCTTCGAACGGATAAGGATCGCCAGGACCGATGTTCGCATTGTTTTTTTCCGGCTGAATTAATGAAGCACGTTGCTTTGCATATTCCTTACTGAGCAAACCTTTCATCGGCTCTTGTGGAGGAAAATAGGGATCGCCATAATAAAAATCTCGATCAGCAAATGCAAGGCTCATTGTTTGATATAGTGTGTTGATGTACTTCACGCTGTTATATCCCATACCTTTCAAATCGAAGTTTTCAAGGATGTTCAACGCTTGCAGCAACATTGGTCCCTGGGTCCATTGCTGGAGTTTGTAAACATCTATTCCTTTATACGTAGTTTTCAACGGCTCTTCTTCCAACGGCTTCCAGCTCGCTAAATCCTGCATACTAATTAATCCGCCTTGTTCCTGACATCCACGTACAAATTCTTTCGCAATGTCGCCTTTGTAAAAACGATCGAAAGCCGCCATTATCGCATCCTTTCTGCTCTTGCCTTTTTTGCGTGCAGCTTTTTCTGCATCCACCATCTTTGTGAGCGTTTGCAGCAAATCCTTTTGTACAAAAATTTCTCCCGCTTCAGGTGCTTCCCGTTTTTCGCCGAGGTGCGGCAAAAACACTTTTTTGCTGTACGGCCATTGTTTCAATCGCTCCTTTCCCCGCTCCATTGTGTTCGCTGCTTGTGCTTCTATTGGATAACCTGCAGCCATTTGCATAGCAGGCGCAAGCACCTGTTCCAAACTCATGGTGCCGTAATTTGCAAGCATGTAGCAAAGACCTCCGGGAGTGCCTGGCGTAGTAGCCGCCAGTGGACCATACTCGGGAGGAAAATCATACCCTTTACTTTTGAAGAATTCAACGGTGGCACCTGTTGGCGCTACACCCATTGCGTTAATGGCAACCACTTTCTTGGTAACCGGATTATATATCAAAGCCTGCGTTTCTCCGCCCCAACTCATCGTGTCCCACATTGTGGCGCAGGCAGCGAGCATGGCACATGCTGCATCCACAGCATTTCCGCCTTTCTGAAAGATCATTGCTCCCGCAGTGGCAGCAAGCGGCTTACCGGTAACTGCCATCCAGTTTTTTCCGTGGAGTGCAGGTTTTTGAGTGGGTTGGGCCTTTGCAGCGACTGCGACGCAAAGGAAGATGAAAACGAAAGAAAAGTGTTTCATGAGTTAAGTTGTGTGGCTCTAAAGTTAGGTAAGTGGTAAAAACTGAACTTGCTTTGAGAGGAATAAATTTGCGAGGCAATGGAGATTCGCGTTATTAAGGTGAATAGCAACGAGTATAAGCAAATGGTTGCTCTTCGGATGAACGTTTTACTCGACCCAATTGGTATTCCGTGGTCATACATCAACCCGCAAAAAGAAGAAAACGATTTGCTGATCGGTGCATTTGAGGAGCAGGAGCTGATTGGCTGCTGCATTTTAACAGCGGTGGACCAAAGCACCATTCAGTTGAGACAAATGGCTGTTAAGAAAAATGCTCAGCAAAGCGGCATCGGTAGAAAAATTGTAGCATTCGCCGAAACTTTAGCCCGGCAGAATGGCTATTCAACTTTGATGATGCATGCCCGCGATAACGTGCTGCAGTTTTATATCAAATGTGGCTATAACATTTCTGGCGAACAATTCACTGAAGTTGGAATAGATCACCACAGAATGGAAAAGCAGTTGTAGTCAGCTATTGCTCGCTGGAAATTATTTTTTTAATAGTGTTCTCTCACTTTCATTGCCCATCCTGTCAACCGCAGAAACGTAGATCGAATTAATCGCCAGTTTTGATCCATTGTTAGCGACAGTATAATTTGGCAGCACAATTTGGCGATCGTGTCTATTTAATATCGCGTACTGTTTTGTATTACCATAATTATAATATACCACCCATCTAAAGACGTCTTTTTCCTGCGGATGACTCCAGGAATATCGCGATGTAGTATCTCCTGATTTTTCAATTGTTCCGGCAAGGGGCACCACAGGTGCTTTGTCATCGAGCCAGAGACTGTTTGGCACAAGCGCTGCATTTTTGTACGGACCAGTCATCAACCCTTTTTGCATGTTTTCGTTTCTCATCACCTGCCCAATGCTCCAGTGCACAACGCCCTTGTCGTTTGGCAAGATGCCCCGATCAACCATAATTTGATTAACAATTTCTGTCACGTTTTTTGCGCTAGTGTCCGTACCGACATTTATGCCTGGCCACAGATGCCTTCCTTGTGTATTCTCATTCTTCCACCAACCCAGCAACACAGGGAAGCTGGTGTTCATTCGTGCAATAGGCCAATATAATTGCGGAGAAAAATAATCTACCCAACCCTGGTTAAGCCAAAGCTTTGCATCAGCATAAAGGATATCGTATTGATCGAAGCAGCAGATTCCTTCAGGATACCCGGGCCGCCACATCCCAAACGGACTTAGTCCAAACTTCACAGTCTTTTTCTCTTTCTTAATTCGTTCGTAAAGATTTGCTATCAGGTCATTTACTGCTGCACGTCGCCAGTCGTTTCTTGCAAGTTTGCCTCCGCTCTTCTGGTAAGCAGCCCAACTTGCATCATCCGGAAAATCTTCTCCTTTATTGTATTCTCTATATGGATAGAAGTAATCATCGAAATGAACGCCATCTATATCGTAACGATTTACAATGTCCATCACAACTTCTGTTGTGTGTCGCTTGGTTTCCTCAAGTGCAGGGTCCATCCACCAATAACCCTCCGATTTTAGTTGGAGCATTATTTCGGGCTTGCGCTTCACAACAGACGCATCGCTTACTGGTCCGCCTGATGGGTGATGAGCTCTGTAGGGATTCAGCCACACATGAAGTTCCAACCCACGGTCATGAGCAGCTTCTGTCCAGAACTGTAGTGGATCGTAGAAAGGTTCTGGCGCTTTGCCCTGAACACCTGTAAGAAAATAACTCCAGGGCTCTAATGAACTTTGATACAGAGCATCCGCCTGCGGACGCACCTGGAAAATCACTGCATTGAAATTGTGATCTCTTAAAAAATCCAGCAAACGAATAGCTTCTTTTTTCTGACTGTCAACCGGCAAACCGGGTTTGCTAGGCCAATTGATGTTAGCAACAGTGGCAACCCATGCTGCCCGAAACTCTCTTTCTGCGTTGATCGGCAATGTCGAAGGAAGTGGCAGTGATATATTAGATGTACTGGTTGTGGATTGTTTTGTTGTGCTGCATGCGGCGAGCATCAATACAACTAAATAGAACGGAGGGTTTAAAGTTTTGAAGTTCATAGTAAAGCAGTTGTTCTACAAACTTAAACTGATTAAAGATGAAGATGTGCGAAAACCGAGGGGTTGTTGTAGGTTCATTAACAACGACTGCCGTTTATCGCAAAAGAAAACCATTCGCCACAAAATGCCGAACCACTGTAACCTAATTGAAAGAACGGCGTCAAACATTACATAACACACAACACTAAAAAAATTAAAACCAACAATCATGAAATCTTTAATTGTAACATTAACCGCCCTTTTCTCAATAATCGGCACATCATCTAAAGCCAATGATATTAAAGTGTCTGACGCTATTCGGCAGTCGTTTGAGACAACTTTTAAATCAAGTTCAGACGTTCGGTGGACAGCAGGTAGCGGCTATTACAAGGCTGAATTCACCTACAACAAGCAAGTGTTAACCGCTTACTTCGATACGGATGGAGTTTTATTCGCCACTACTGAAAACGTTAAGTCTTCCGAACTGCCCCTGTTATTGCAGAGAAACCTTAAAAGAGAATTGGACGGTATGTGGATCACAGATTTATTCCAGGTGAACGATGATAATGGGACAAGTTATTATGCAGCGCTGGAAAATGCAGAATCTAAAGTGGTATTAAAATCCACAGGGTCCAAATGGAGCGTTTACCAAAAACAAACCAAATCATAATTCTTCTTCTCTATATATCTTCGGTCCTGTAGGCCTTCAGCATAAGCTGAGGGCTTCTTCTTTTACGTGCGGAATATTTTTTTCATCATCTCATTAAGCTCCCTGTGATTGTGGGCAAACGCCTCCGGTTGTTCAAAAAAATATTCAGACAATACCGCGAAGCATTCCACCTCGCTGGTGGCGCCGTAATGATCAATATCTGATATTCCACTTCTGATTTCATTCATCGTTCGTTGCAACAGCTGTTTCCAGTATTGAACGTACTTGCGGTCAAGGAGAATTTCTGGCACACCATCCAGCGTACCATCCATTTTGTCAATCAGATGTACAAACTCGTGGATAGCTGTGTTTCGGTTAGCGGTATTGATGAACCCCTGACGCAGTTCCCATTTGTTCAAAATCATTACATCCTGCAAGTGACCTGTGCCCACCATACCTGAAATTGTGCGCTCAGTTCCATGCTGCTCAAAGTCTGTATTGAAGTTGCCGGGGTAAAGAAGCACCTCGCGAAGATTAATATATTCCCAATCTGCTATGCGGAAAACCGGAATGATGGCAGCTGCTCCTATCAGTATTCTATCCAGGTCTTCTACTTCAGCGTTAGCTCCGGTGATTTTCACACCTGATAAAAATTTTTCCAGTCTTTGTTCAAACTTGTTTTTTTCATCTTCAGCGAGCAACGTATAGTACGTAACGTAATCATGAAGTATGTCGCGAAAGTTTTCAGGCAAATGAAATACTGGTTGTCTTCTGGGTTTGAAGACCAGCAAAATACCGGTGACAATAAGTGCTAACACGAACATTATTTGCAGCACTGTAATCATAGTGTGTGAAGGTAATTCACAGATCAACACAGGTGTGAAGGTCATACCATGAGGTAACCTTATTAATGTTCATGTAAAAAGCAAAGTCGAAATACTTTTCATTCAATCCCTTCGTTCAGGTGAATTGTAATTCATTGTATGAGATTTATTCTGCTCCTTCTGTGCTGTGTAATAAGCAGCTCGTTGCTTGCGCAATTGTCGATTGATCTGAATCCCTTCAACAAAGACCCAAAAAGACCGACGAAGAAGCTTTACCAGCAGAATCACGGAGCTATCATTGGATTACAGAAGGGTGCCGGTACTGCGTTCGAGCTAGGTTACGAGGCACATTGGCGCAAAATGAGTTTGCTGAAACCACACATTACCGGAGCTACAACGAACATTGAATACGATTTTGCAAACCACCTGATAGCTTATAAAGCAGGAATGTGGATGAAGCAGGGACGAATCAATCTGACATACGGCGGTAATCTTGCCTACCTCAATAACTTTAATGGACAAAGCCGGTATGGTGTTGCGCCATCCGTGGGATTCCGGTTTGCGGGGTTTCATTGGGTGAACGGCTACAACGTACTCGCCGGCGACAAAGACCTAAAAGTGAACACGCTTTTCACGAGTTTGCGATACTATTTTCCGGTGCAAAACAAGTTTACGTGGGATCGTCAAACACTAAAGAGAAAGCAACAAAGGCGCGAAGAACGTGAACAGCGAAGAATTGAAAAACAACAGGATGGACAAGGCAAGAATGGTTTGCAAAAATTATTCAAGTTATAAGTTTCCTGAAACGCTTTAAACGTAAAAGCCCCGGCAAATGCCAGGGCTTCGTTCTTCTTATCTAAACCTATTAAAGTGAAGCGGTATTGTTGTCCTTAGCATTCTTGTCCTCGAGATTTGCTACCGCTGCAGCCAATCTTGCTACAGGTACTCTGGGTCCTGAACATGAAACATAGTTCAGATTGAGTGAGTGACAGAACTTAATAGAACTTGGTTCACCGCCATGCTCCCCACAAATGCCAACTTTCAATTCCGGTCTGCTCTTACGGCCCCATTCTACTGCAATTCTCATCAATTTGCCAACGCCGCCTTTGTCCAGAATTTCGAAAGGATTATCGTGCAAAATGTTCCTTTCAGAATAGAAAGGCAGGAATTTGTTTTCGGCATCTTCTCTTGAGAACGAGAATGTTGCCTGTGTCAGGTCGTTTGTACCGAATGAGAAAAATTCCACCTCTTTTGCAAGTTCGTCTGCCTCTACGCAAGCACGAACAACCTCTATCATTGTGCCGAACTTGAAGTTCAATTTGATGTTGTAAGAAGACTCGATTTTTTCTCTGAGTTCATTTACAAACACTTTCACCTGGCGCAATTCTTCTGCAGTACAAACCTGCGGTACCATGATTTCCGGATGAACATCTGCACCTTCTTTCTGGCATTCTGCTGTAGCTTCAAGAACTGCCTGAATTTGCATTTTGTAAATTTCCGGGAATGTCAAACCAAGTCTTACACCACGATGTCCGAGCATTGGGTTCACTTCGTGCAGCTCACGCACTTTGCTCAACATTTGTTCTTTCTTGATGATTGCTTTTTCAATCAACTCAATTCCGTTTGCATTAAATGGTAAAGCATTTTTCTGCAACTCAGATTCGTTCGCATGCAACAGGTGAACACTGCTTAAAAGATGCGTAACACCGTAAGCTGTTTCTTTTAAATGACGCAGGTGTGTCAGTTCATCTCTTAAAACCTCCTCTGTAGGTAAAAACTCGTGAATTGGAGGATCCAATAAACGAACGGTCACCGGACGAGGAGCCATTGTTTTGAAAATTTCTTTGAAGTCCTGCTTTTGAATTGGAAGCAATTGATTCAAAGATTTCTCGCGATCTTCTTGCGTTTCCGCAAGAATCATTTCAATTACAATTGGTAATCTCTCCACCGCGTTGAACATTCTTTCGGTACGGCAAAGACCAATTCCCATTGCGCCATATTCTACAGCTTTCTTAGCAGCTTCCGGAGTGTCGGCATTCGCCATCACTTTCAGTTTTGCTACTTCGTCAGCCCAGCTTAGCAGTGTTTTTAATTCTTCGCTGAATGTCGCTTCCACTGTTGGAATCACACCCTGATAAACGTATCCTGTTCCTCCGTCAATGGTGATATAATCACCTTCGTGCAATGTTTTTTCACCGATAACTGCTTGGCGAAGCTTCACATCTACTTTAATGCCTTCAGCACCCGCAACGCAGGGTTTACCCATACCTCTTGCAACTACGGCAGCGTGCGATGTTCTACCACCACGGCTGGTTAAAATTCCTTGTGAAGCAAAGAAACCATGAATGTCTTCAGGCTTGGTCTCTTCGCGAACAAGGATCACTTTCTCGCCACCCCTGCCCAAAAGTTCTGCACGGTCAGCATCGAAAATACACTGGCCGGATGCAGCACCCGGAGATGCGGGGAGACCTTGCGCCAAAGGCTCTCTCTTGTTTTTCAAATCGAGACGTGGGTGAAGCAGTTGCTCAATCAATTCTGGCTTCACTCTCAGCAAAGCTTGTTCTTTTGTCAGCAAACCTTCTTTCACCAATTCAACTGATGTACGCACCGTAGCAGCGGCGTTCATCTTACCGTTGCGGGTTTGCAGGCAATAGAGTGTTCCTTTTTCTATTGTAAACTCGAAATCCTGAATTTCCTGATAATGGCTTTCCAGCTTAGCTCTCAGTTGCTCTAATTGTCTGTACAGTTCAGGCATTTCATCTTTCATGGAACCAACCGGCTTCGGAGTTCTGATGCCTGCTACCACGTCTTCGCCTTGAGCATTTACGAGGTATTCACCGAAGAAAACGTTTTCGCCTGTTCCTGGGTCTCTTGTGAACGCAACGCCGGTAGCGCTATCGTTACCCATGTTTCCAAACACCATTGTCTGCACGTTCACGGCAGTACCATTTGCCATTTCGGGAGTAATGTTGAACTCGCGGCGATAGTCAATTGCTCTTTTACCCATCCAGGAATTGAACACAGCTTTGATTGCAAACTCCAGTTGCTGATACACATCTTCAGGGAATGGATTATGTGTGTATTCTGCAACAGCGTCGTGAAATCTTTCACCGATTTCTTTCAAATTATCTGCGCTTAATCCCAGATCAAGTTTCACACCTTCTCGGTGCTTCACTTCTTCAAATATTTTATCAAATACTTCATCAGGAACTCCTAAAGCAATTTTTCCAAACAGTTGCACAAAGCGTCGATAAGCATCATAGCCAAAACGCTCGTTTGCTGTTTGCTTAATGAGTCCTTGTAATGTTTCTTTGTTTAAACCTAGATTCAAAATCGTATCCATCATTCCCGGCATGGACATAGGAGAGCCGGAGCGAACAGACACCAACAGAGGATTTGCTGGATCTCCAAACTTTTTACCTGTTGCATCCTCCACTTTTTTCATTTGCGTCAGCACCTGATCTAACACGCCTGAAGGAAGCTGTCGGTTGTTTTCCAAATATTGAATACAAGTTTCAGTAGTGATGACAAAACCAGGAGGAACATTCAACCCGATTTGCGTCATTTCACAAAGATTTGCCCCCTTTCCACCGAGGAGCTTCTTGTTTTTTCCGTCGCCTTCGGCAAAAGAGAAAACATATTTACGATGCTCCTTAGCTTTCGCAGGCTGTTTTGGCATCACTTCTTTTTCTAATGTTTCCATGCTTATTTATTTAAACGTCCAAAGTAATAGCAGGTGGAAGCCGCATTAGCTGACTTATGTCAGTTAGGTCAATGCTTCCCATCAATTCCCGTCCCTCAGTAAAAATGCAGCAACGTTGATGCCGTTTCCCACTCTGTTCGCTAACCTGTCTTTGAATCAAGTTCCTTTCTTATCTCCGGAGCTACTTTCGTCCCCAGCAGTTCAATGGCATTCAGTATTTTCTTGTGTGGCATTGCGCCGATGCTCATTTGGGCAAGAAAACGGGTGTGACCGAAAAGTTCATGTTGATAAAGAACTTTGTCAATTAGTTCCTGCGGGCTGCCAACCAGCAATGCGCCTTTGGGCTCGGTGGACGCATCGAACTGGCTCCGACCCGAAGGTGGCCAGCCCCTTTCAGTTCCTATTCTGTTCATCACTTCCGAATACGGAGGATAGAACTCGTCTCGCGCCTGCTGCGAGTCCGCGGCAATGTAGGTGTGTGAATTGATGCTCAATTGCAAATCATTTAGGTTGTGGCCAGCCTTGGTATAGACTTCGCGATACAATTTCGCGTATGGAGCGAATCTCGCCGGTAAACCGCCAATGATCGCCAGAGCCATGGGCAGCCCAAACTGCGCTGCTCTTACCACTGATTCGGGTGTACCGCCAACCGCTACCCAAATCGGTATTTGTTCCTGGACGGGTCGCGGGTACACGCCCCGGTTTTCAATGGTTTGGGTAAGTTTTCCTTGCCAAGATATTTTTTCGCTTTTATTCAACTCCATTAGCATCTCGAGCTTTTCTGAAAACAGTTCGTCGTAGTCCTTCAAGTCATACCCAAACAGCGGAAAAGACTCGATGAACGATCCTCGACCAGCCATGATCTCTGCACGTCCATTTGAAAGAAGGTCTATCGTCGCAAATTGTTGAAAAACACGAACCGGGTCTTCTGAGCTAAGCACCGTCACAGCGCTCGAAAGCCGTATATTTTTTGTTTTCACAGCCGCAGCACCAAGAATAATTGCAGGTGCGGAAACAGCATAGTCCGGGCGATGGTGTTCGCCAACGGCAAAAACATCCAGCCCCACCTGATCGGCGAGTTCTATTTCTTGTATTAAGTTTTGAATTCTTTGGTGAGCATCGGTTAACTCTCCGGAAACGGGGTGAGAACCAACATCGGCAAAGGTGTAAACGCCAATCTCCATTGCGCAAGAGATACAAAAGATTTGCCAGCGTCCGGAGTTGGGTTTTTGCTGCGATTTACAGTTCCGGATGACTCGCACGACTACTATAAATCATAACTTTGCAGCCATTTTCCAAATTACTTAAGGAGCTCCGAATGGCTAATCGTTACAAAGAGTTTAAATATTTGAATCTTCCCGCTATAGAGAAAGAAGTTTTGTCGCGTTGGGAAGAGGAGAAAGCATTTCAAAAAAGTGTTGAAATAAGAGAAGGAGCTGAATCTTTCGTGTTTTATGAGGGTCCACCAAGTGCCAATGGAATGCCGGGGATTCACCATGTAATTTCCCGCACATTGAAAGATTTGGTTTGCCGCTATAAAACGATGCAGGGTTATAAAGTGCAGCGTAAAGGCGGATGGGACACGCACGGTTTGCCCATTGAATTAGGCGTGGAAAAAGAATTAGGCATTACAAAAGAAGACATCGGAAAAAAAATAACGGTAGCCGAGTACAATCAAAAGTGCCGTGAGGCTGTGTTGCGTTACAAGGATAAGTGGGACGAATTAACGCAAAAAATGGGTTATTGGGTTGATCTGCAAAACCCTTACATAACGTTCAACAACGAATACATTGAAACGCTTTGGTGGTGCCTAAAACAGCTATACAACAAAAAGCTTCTTTATAAGAGTGTTTCGATTCAGCCTTATTCACCTGCGGCCGGCACCGGGCTTAGTTCTCACGAACTAAATCAGCCGGGCACGTACAGAAATGTCAAGGACACCAGCGTTGTGGCAATGTTTCCGGCGGTGCAAAATCAAAAAAGTGAGTTTTTGTTTAAACGTGCCGACGGTGATGTCTTTTTCCTTGCCTGGACCACTACTCCGTGGACACTTCCTTCCAATCTCGGGTTAACTGTTGGACCAAACATTGACTATGCTTTAGTCAAAACGTTCAATCCTTACACGCATTTACCTGTAAACGTTGTACTTGCAAAGGCTGCCATTTCGCGGTACTTCAAACCCGAAGGCGAGAATGGAGAATTTGCGTCTTATACGAGCAACGATAAAATTATTCCGTGGACAACGTTGGCAGAGTTCAAGGGAAAAGAGCTGGAAGGAGTGGAATATGAGCGGCTGCTTGCCTACGAATCAAATTCCTTGAAAGCGGTGCAAGAAATAACTGCTGATGCAAAACCCTGGCGTGTATTGCTCGGAGACTTTGTTACCACAGAAGATGGTACTGGTATTGTGCACACCGCCCCCGCATTCGGCGCCGATGACTACCGGGTTGGGAAAAAATACAATATCGGCATTCTCACGCTCGTTGATCGCGAAGGGAAGTTTGTTAATGGCTTAGGAGAATTCAGCGGCAGGTACATTAAAGACTACAAGAACGAAGAAAACTACGTCGATGTAAATGTTGATATTTCTGTAAAGCTGAAAAAAGAAAACAGGGCTTTCAAAGTTGAAAAATATGAACACAGTTATCCGCATTGTTGGAGAACTGACAAACCGGTAGTTTACTATCCGCTCGATGCGTGGTTTATCAAAACAACTGCGCTACGCGACCGAATGGTGGAACTGAATAAAACCATTAATTGGAAGCCGGAAAGCACGGGTACCGGAAGGTTTGGCAATTGGCTTGAAAACATGGTTGATTGGAACCTGAGCCGCAGCCGTTACTGGGGAACACCTTTGCCCATCTGGCGCACTGATGATGGTTCCGAGGAAAAATGTATCGGTTCCATTGAAGAACTGAATGCCGAAATAAAAAAAGCAAGCAACACTTTAGGTGGCGACGTTAACAAGAATTACCTACACGATGGAATCCTCGATTTGCACAAGCCTTATGTGGATGAAGTGGTGCTCGTTTCAGATTCAGGTAAACCCATGCACCGCGAGCCGGATTTGATCGATGTTTGGTTTGATAGCGGTGCTATGC
>JAEZJD010000027.1 GCA_023436425.1 Bacteroidota bacterium
GTTGTGCACTCGGCTGCCGTTGTTTCGTTTTCAAAAGGCGATCGCAGCAAAATGTATCAGGTGAATGTAGAAGGTACGGCAAACGTTGTGAATGCAGCTTTAGAAAATAATGTAAAAAGATTTTTGCACGTGAGCTCTGTAGCTGCACTTGGCAGAACTGCCGATGCGGAGCAGGTGACCGAGGAGAAAAAATGGCTGGAAAGTAAAAACAATACGCACTATGCCAAATCAAAGTATCAGGCGGAAATTCAGGCGTGGCGCGGACTTGAAGAAGGTTTGCAGGGTGTGATCATAAACCCGAGCACCGTGCTTGGTTTCGGAAATTGGAACGAATCAAGTTGCGCTCTTTTCAAAAGCGTGTACAACGAATTCCCCTGGTATACAAAAGGCGTGAATGGATTTGTAGGGGTGGAGGATGTAGCAGAAGCAGCAGTTCAACTCTTGTTTTCATCAGTGACTGAACGCCGGTTTATTTTGAATGCCGAAAACTGGACATTCCAGCAGTTGTTTAATTCCATTGCAGAAAACTTCGGCAAAAAAATACCGCACCGGCACGCGACCAAACCCTTAGGTGAAATTGCATGGCGGGTGGAAAAAGTGAAATCGCTTCTCACCGGCAAGAAGGTAATACTCACCAGGGAAACAGCACGCGTGGCGCAAACAAAAACTTATTTTGATAATTCTGCCGTGGCGAATGCTTTGCCGGCATTTGCTTTCGCTCCGCTGGAAAATGTAATTGAACGGGCATGTAAACAATATCTGCGAGCAATTGAAGATGGCACCCTTAGCGCCTGAGTTTTAGATCAAGATAGAAAGCCTCTTTGCAACAAGTACTCTGCAATTTGCACTGCATTTGTCGCAGCTCCTTTGCGCAGATTATCACTCACAATCCACATATTTAAAGTATTCGGCTGTGTTTCATCTCTTCGCAAACGGCCAACAAACACTTCATCTTTTTCGTGTGCCCACAAAGGCATCGGATAAATTTGTTGCAACGGATCGTCCTGCACCACTACTCCCTCAGCGTTGCTTAAAATTTCCTTCACTTCAGCGAGATCAAAATCGTTCTCAAATTCAATATTTACACTTTCGCTGTGGCCGCCCATCACCGGTATGCGAACCGTCGTTGCCGTTACACGAATCGAGTCATCGCCCATTATTTTTTTCGTTTCATTCACCATCTTCATTTCTTCCTTCGTGTATCCGTTGTCGAGAAACACATCAATCTGCGGCAATGCATTCATATCGATACGGTATTTGTAAGCCATCTCACATTCTTTGCCCTGTCGCTCACTCATTAGTTGATCAACGGCTTTTTTACCTGTGCCGGTAACGCTTTGATATGTAGACACCACCACCCTTTTCGCTTTATATCGTTGATGCAATGGTTGCAAAGCAACCACCATTTGGATTGTAGAGCAATTTGGATTGGCAATTATTTTATCATTCGGTGTCAGTACATCGCAATTCACTTCGGGGACAACAAGCGGTTTTTCAGGATCCATTCTCCATGCAGAAGAATTGTCGATCACAGTGATTCCGGCTTCAGCAAATTTCGGCGCCCACTCCAGTGATGTGCTTCCACCTGCGGAAAACAACGCTACAGCGGGTTTGGCAGCAATCGCGTCGGCCATGCTTATCACCGGGTAAAATTTGTTTTTGAACTGAACCTTTTTACCGACAGATTTTTCTGACGCTACAGGGAAAAGTTCATCAACAGGAAAATTCCTTTCTTCGAGCACTTGCAACATTTTGCTGCCTACCAATCCGGTTGCGCCTACAACAGCTACTTTCATTTTTTGCTTTTTCAGTGGCTGCAAATTTCATACTTCTGATGTTAGCGTTAATAAAATTTGCTTCTTCTTTTTTCATTTGTAATGGCTGTTAAAATGAATGTTTTATTTTAGAGCCAATGACCAAAACTTATTTTCTTTCTGTTCTGCTTATCGGGTTTTTCACATCCTTTTCTCAAACGAACAACCGTTATGACGTTATTATTAGTGAAATAATGCCCGACCCAACGCCGCAGGTAGGCTTACCGGCAAACGAATGGATTGAACTCAAAAACACTTCATCTGCAGCTATTAACCTCCAGGGCTGGCGAATAGGAGATGCCAGCAGCATAAGCGGTCCAATGCCTTTGCTTTTATTACAGCCGGACAGCTTTGTTATTGTCTGCTCTTCAAGTGCAGTAGCGGCTATGTCCGGATTTGGTAAAACGATTTCCTTAACAAGCTTTCCATCGTTGGATAATGATGGCGACAGAATTTATATACAAAATGCACAGGGTAAGATCATTCATGCAGTTGATTACAATATTTCATGGTATCAGAACGAGATAAAAGCAGATGGTGGCTGGTCCCTCGAAATGATTGATACAAGAAATCCGTGCGGAGGCATGAGCAACTGGAAGGCAAGCATTGAGCCTTTGGGCGGCACCCCCGGGCAAAAAAACTCAGTCGACGGAGCGAATATTGACAATACTCCGCCGCAGCTCTTAAGAACCTATTCCCTCGACAGCATCACGTTGGTTGCAGTCTTCGATGAGCCGGTGGACAGCACATCGGCAAGCCTCTCGTCACATTATTCACTTTCAAATAATGTTACAATAGCCTCGGCGACTGCTTTGCCGCCAATTTTTTCTACCGTCGTGATCAAGCTTGCCTCACCCCTTCAGAAAAAAACAGTTTATACCTTAACGGCGACGAATGTGACCGACTGCAAAGGCAACAACATCGGCGTGTATAACAAGGCAAATGCAGGAGTTAGCGAAGAAACGACTCAAAACGACATTGTTATTAACGAAATACTTTTTAATCCAAAACCGAACGGAAGCGATTATGTTGAACTGTATAACCGAAGTGGAAAAGTGATCGATGCAAGCGCATTGTTTATTGCGACGCGAAACAGCTCCGGTGCCATTGCTTCCTTTAAGAAAGTTTCTGACACGCCGTTCTTCCTTTTTCCCGGAGATTATATTGTTCTCACTTCTAGTCCTGCAGCGGTTAAGGTGCAGTATTTTGTTGCCAGTCCACAAAAGGTTTTATCAGTATCCTTACCGTCGTTTCCTGATGACGAAGGAACGGTGGTAGTCACAAACGCACAGGGAGCTATTGTTGACGAAGTAACTTATTCCGACGATTGGCACTTCCCGTTGATTTCAAATGCAGAGGGAGTCGCTCTCGAAAGAGTTGATCCCGAGGCTCCGTCGCAAAACGCCGGCAATTGGCATTCTGCGGCATCTGCGGTAGGATTTGGAACTCCTACTTACAAGAACTCTCAGTTGAAAAATAGCGTCACCTTCATTGGCACCATCGCTGTAGCTCCGAAAATTTTCTCACCCGACAACGACGGAATAGATGATATAGCGACAATTAATTATCAAATGAACGAACCCAACTATTTGGCAACCGTTACCATTTTCGATGCAAATGGTCGTCCCGTTCGTTATCTGGTAAAGAATAGTTTGCTCGGTTCAACGGGAAGTTGGAATTGGGATGGTCTGGGAGAAAGAAATCAGGTTTTGCCGATCGG
>JAEZJD010000070.1 GCA_023436425.1 Bacteroidota bacterium
CACAAACGCTTTGCGGTACACTTAGATTTTACCGGACTTTCAATTGCAACCACTTTACACGAACTCATTGTTGTGGAGACTGAAGAAGGCGAAATAACAGGAGCGTGGTTATACTAATTACACGTGCCTTTAAAAGCCAATAGCGTGGAGCTTAAAAGAGCCGTTTGAATATTCGACTGACGGTGCAGGAAATTTGAATGAGTTCAATGCAAAAAACAAACTTCTGACAAGTCTGCTGTTCGTTTTGATTTTCGTAAAATCTACATCAGGTGCGAAATACCATTGACGAAATCTTTTTATGTCCCTTCTGTCAAATACTACATTTCCGTTTTTATCGTAGCTAACGTTTTCGTAGCCGCCAAACATTCCCTCTGCGCCATAGCCAAAGGAGATATTTAACCACTTTGGAAGTTTGCTTTGGGGAAAGAAAGAACGAACATTTAAACTATACCAATTCGTTCGTGCATTATAGTCTTTCAGCACGCCCTGAACCAGTCCGCTGCCGTATAAATCTTTCGATCTTGCATCCAGCTGCGGATCACTATACTTAATGGAATGAAAAGAGAATTTTATCTGCAATCGCTGCTCCTGCCATGTCAACTCCTGAACGGCAAATGCTGCTGCCCCGAGCAGGTCAGCGCCTGCGTCCGGCCAGCTCCAGCCCCACTCCTCGGAAAGCCCATCCATGTATTCAGTCGATAGCATGAACAGAAGCCCACTGCCGGCGCCCAGCCATACGGATGTTTTGTGCGGAACACCTGCCCACTTCCACAATGCTGTCGTGCCTCTACTGAATTGATATGTTGAAAGCACATGCCCCAGCTTATCTATTTGCAACCATTCGCCCATATCATTGAACGTATGGAAGGAGCTTCGTGGAAAGCCTTTGTACCAGGTTTCATTAAGAGCAATCATGGTGCCTGAGTAGGCGAGTGCTGTGCCGCCGCCGATCAGCCACTTGCGTCCGGTGGTATTAGAGTGTGAGAAGTCGGTCAATCTACCTTGTAAAACATATGTGACGGAATCGTTTTGTGCGGCTGCAGAAAAAGAAAAAAATATAATGATACAGATTGTCCATTTTCTCACCGCTCAAAAGTAATAAGTCTTTCCTCTATAACTTTAATCCGTAAATATTAAAACTCTTACAGAATTTATGGATGCAGTGATTGAACAAAAAGTAAATAGTTGGCTTAGCGGAAATTTTGATGAAAGTGTGAAAGATGAAATAAAAAGAATGCAGGCATCGAACAGCGAAGAACTTGCCGATGCGTTTTATAAAAACCTGGAATTTGGTACAGGTGGGTTGCGTGGCATAATGGGCGTTGGCACCAACAGAATGAATAAGTACACGGTTGGAATGGCAACGCAGGGGTATGCTAATTATCTGAACAAAAGTTTTCCCAATGAAGAAGTGAAAGTCGCTGTTGCATACGATAGCCGAAACAACAGTAAGTTTTTCGCACAGACTGCGGCAGGAGTTTTTGCAGCAAACGGGATAAAGGTTTTTCTGTTTGAAGACATGCGACCCACGCCGGAGCTTTCTTTCACCATACGTTATTTAAAGTGTAAAGGCGGTGTCGTTTGTACAGCATCTCACAATCCGAAAGAATATAATGGCTACAAAGCATATTGGGATGATGGTGCGCAGCTGGTTCCGCCACACGATAAAAATGTAATTGCAGAAGTTGAAAAGATTGCTGATGTGAGCGATGTGAAATGGAGTGGGAACGAAGGAAATATTACAATGGTGGGAAAGCAGATGGACGACGCTTACATTGCCATGCTGAAGAAGTTGAGCATTTTTCCGGAGATAATTAAGGAACAGCAAGACCTGAAAATAGTATACACTCCCATTCACGGAACGGGAATCAAATTGGTTCCTCCGACGTTGAAAGCTTTTGGATTTGAAAACGTCCATATCGTTGAAGAGCAGGCAACACCCGACGGAAATTTTCCAACGGTAGTTTATCCCAATCCGGAGGAGAGTGAAGCAATGAGCATTGGTTTGCAAAAAGCAAAAGAGCTTGATGCAGATATTTTGTGCGGCACCGATCCTGATAGCGATCGGGTGGGAATTGGTGTGAAGGACACAAACGGTAACTGGATTTTAATGAACGGAAATCAAACCGCAGTTCTGGCCTTCAATTACATGATTGAGAGTCGTAAGGAAAAAGGCATTGCGCAGCCGAACGATATGGTTGTGAAAACAATTGTGACAACCAACATGATTGATGTGATTGCAGAACGGAATGACGTGAAATGCTACAACGTCCTGACAGGATTTAAGTGGATTGCGGAACTCATAAAAGAAAAAGAAGGAGAGGAGAACTACATCATCGGTGGTGAAGAGAGTTATGGGTTAATGATTGGATCAGAGATACGCGATAAGGACGCAGTTTCCGCAGTGGCTATTCTGTGCGAAATGGCAGCTGTGGAAAAAAGCAAGGGAAGAAGTCTGTACGAAAAGCTGATTGATTTATACCTGCACTATGGCTACTACCAGGAAGATCTTATTTCCATAACGAAGAAAGGAAGAAACGGTCAGAAGGAAATTGCAGAAATGATGGAGCAGTTCAGGAAAAATCCGCCGAACGAAATCGCAGGTAGCAAAGTAATCGAACTGCTCGATTATCAATTGCAGGTGAAAACAAATCTGCAAACGGGTGCAACCGAACCGATTAAACTGCCCAAATCTAATGTGCTGCAGTTCGTAACAGAAGATGGAACAAAAGTGAGTGCACGTCCGTCGGGCACGGAGCCAAAAATCAAATTTTACTTTAGTGTAAACACACGGCTGAATTCAGTTGATGAATTCGAATCAGCACAGCAAAAAATGAAAGAAAAGATCGCACATATCATTCAGGAAATGCGACTCAAATGACCTATCGTAGGGTTTGCAGTAAAAGGCTCAGTTTTATGCACTTCTCCAAATATTTTTATGCGACGGGTTTAGTTTTTATTTTTCTGCTCTTCTTTTCCTGTAAGAAGGCTGAAACAGAACCTGCACCTCACGAAAATACCTTGTCTGCAAAAGTAAACGGTGCTATGTTTTCACCCGTGAGTATCCAGGTATTGTATGGCGGCTCAAGTATCGCAGGAACAAAGCAGGTAAACATTTATGCAAAGGCTTCTAACGGACAGCAGATTATCTTGGTGATGCTTGAGTATAACGGTTTTCTAAAAACGTTCACACAAGATCCCACCAACCAGTCGCATACCATTGGCGGGTTCAATGTTGGTGGCGGCTTGATTTATACATCATACGCTATTTCCGGTGAAATAAGGCTGCTGTCGATCGATAAAAATAAGTACGCTGACGTTGACGTTGTTAATGGTACATTTCAAATGGAAACGGATGCTTCCAACGGCAAATTTGTTATAACAGAAGGCACGTTTTCGGTTGCGGTGGAAAAGTGAAGAGCTGAAATATTTCAATAAAAAATCCTCCCGGGGGCGGGAGGACTTCCTTAGGCGGATGGACTTAATAAATTTAGACGGTTTAGTTTGTTTTGGTTGCGAATACAAAGAAAGCACTCATGCCATCGCTCGCAGGCGCAAAATCGTTGAACGCTTTTAATCACACGGTAAAAACCGTCATTTCGCTGTGGATCTCCATCGCGGAATCAGCTTTGGCACTGATTCTTGATAACTTTTATAGTCTTCGCCGAACTCTTCCACAAGTTTGTTTTCTTCGAAAGCAATGCCGATAAGTGTATACACCGTGATAACGGTATCGGCAATTAGTAAACTGAAATGAGGATACAACAAAAGCAATCCCCAAATAAAGACAAACGTTCCTAAATACAATGGGTGACGCAGGTGACGGTGCACTCCGGTAATTATTAATTTATTGCTGCTTTTTTCTTTGAACAGGGTCATCAAACCACTCAGACTTAAAAAATACTTTTTTATGCAGATGACCATCAGCGTTACACCTGCAATGGTGAGCAGCCCACCGGCAATACCCAAAGCAGTTGTAGGTTGAAAAATTGTGGGTGAACTAATAACGATTTGAAACCACAAGATTCCAATTAATCCGGCAAAAGCAAACAGAGTATAAAACAATCGGTAATGCCTGAATCGATTTCCCAACAGAGACTGCATCTTCGTTTTCACTTTCGTGCTGGCTAGCACCGAATGAAGCACACAATACACCATCCACAGCACTGCAAGCACTATATGATTGACAAGCATGCTTAAAATTAAGCAAGATGTCGGATGAAGGCAGTTGCG
Organism: Bacteroidota bacterium; assembly: GCA_023436425.1. Classification (GTDB taxonomy): domain Bacteria; phylum Bacteroidota; class Bacteroidia; order Chitinophagales; family Chitinophagaceae; genus Flavisolibacter. Next base: position 4,234 of record JAEZJD010000070.1, read on the forward strand.
GATGTATGTTGCTAACCGGTTGCATTCATCTAATCAATCCACTGCTCTGAGGTTTATCTTTGTCGCGATGAGGAAATACGAAGACACGTACAGGCACAAGGGACTGCGGAAAAAACTGGTAGAAGGTATTCGTGCAAAAGGAATTACAGACGAAAGGGTGCTGGACGCAATAGAAAAAATTCCAAGACACTTTTTTTTGGACTCTGCCTTCGATGAAGTAGCGTACGAAGACAAAGCTTTTCCAATTGCGGAAAAACAAACAATCTCGCAACCATACACTGTTGCATATCAAACACAGCTACTCGAAGTAAAACCCTTTGAAAAAATATTGGAAGTAGGAACAGGAAGTGCTTACCAGGCTTGTGTTTTGGCAGAACTAAAGGCTCAGGTATTTACCATTGAACGCCAGAAAAAACTGTTTGACACTCGCAAGCAGTTTGAGCATCTGAAAAAATATCCGGGTATAAAGTTTTTCTACGGCGATGGATACGAAGGCCTCCCGACTTATGGTCCTTTTGATAAAATATTAATCACTGCTGCCGCACCGGAGTTACCTAAAAAACTGATTGATCAATTGAAGGTGGGCGGCATGATGGTTATTCCTGTTGGTACAGGCGAAGTACAAACGATGACGCGAATTATTAGGGAGAAAGACGGAATTAAAGAAGAAGTTTTCGATCGCTTCAGTTTTGTACCCATGTTGCAGGGCAAAAATGAGTAGTCTCCAAGTCCAATGATTTTGCTCGTTTAGTCGCGGCGGCGCAGAAGGTACACAGCCTAAGTTACCACTTCAGTTGTTGCAAATTCTTCCATGCGTGTGATCAGTTCGTCTTTTACGGTGTATACCTGCACCCATTTTTGTTTCAGTTCTTTGCCCGACCTTTTCACCCGTTGGTGTTCGTTGCCAAGCACCACCACCATTTCGTTATCGACGATAAATTGCTGCGGCTGAAACCTAATTATTTCCGTACCGTTGATGATAGCAGTAAAGAATCTCCGTACACCGTCTTTGCCATAGTATTCACTTTTTGGAATCACTTGCCTCCCGTGATAAATCCAATGGGTATCCTCTGACACTGTATCAACAATTTGATCAATTTGCTTTGATGCAAACGCCTGAAACATTTTTTCCACAACGGCTTTGGCTGAATGTTTCATTATTTTTTAAATCAAAATTGGATATCCGTTTTTTAACCGCGGTAACAACTAATAAAGCCACCATAATGGCGGCTTTATTCCAAGGAGAATGACCAACAGTTTTTAGCTGTCGAGTATAACGAACGTAACCGGCTGCGTATGGTAAGATCTCACTTTTCTTCCGTTTTGCTCACCTGGATTCCACTTAGGACCGGTTTTCACCACTTGCACCGCTCCCTGCGCCAAACCAAAGCCGGGGTCATTTAGAGCTGTCACTTGTCCAATCGCTCCGTCACGCTCGACGAGGAAACGCACGCTTACCGTGTATTTACCCGGTTGCATCCCGGCGTATACCGCATCCTCAATATACTTTATCAGATTACGTTCGAGGTGAGCACGCCATCTTCCCACATTCACACTCGCTTCAATTTCTACCTTTTCAAAAATCTTGTTTACATCTTCTTTCTTCGGCTCAGGCGCAGCTACAACCGCTTTCCCGTCACCCGTTCCTTTCGGTGTTTGCACTTCAGGAATGTTTGCCACGACCTCGTCGGTCTTTATACCTTCTGTTGTCACCACATCAACTGTTGCAATTTCTTCCACCACCGGCACATCGGTTTCCTTCACGTTTTGGTCTTCCTTAATAACGGGAGGTGTAAACTTAGTTGTTTTCATTTTCGGCCTTGCTGTTATTGGAGCAGGTGCTGCCTTTTTCAATGGCTTTTCTACTGCAGGTTCTTCTTTAACCGGCGGCGGCGGTGGCGGTGGCGGCGGCTTCAACTCCTCAACATTCGCCAGTATTACTTCGCGTACCTGCACAGCCTTATCAATTGTTTCAGCTGCAGCGGGCTGGAAAATCCACAATGCAGCGCCTACAGTCAGCAGCGTTACGGCCAATGCCGTCCACAATCGCTTTGTATAGTCTCGTCGCAGTGTATAAGCACCATATTGTTTGTTTCTGTTGTCAAACAACAGGTCCAGGAAATCTGCTTTTAATATATTATTAGTTGTCATGATAATTTCTCCTTTGACTAGAATTTACGACACCTACATTAAAGCACGGTTAGAGGTAGATTAGAAACATCTTAGGTTGCTGGTCTGCTTTTTTCACAGTTTGTTATAACAACGAATCTGCATTTTCTGTTTACTGAATTTGCATAAATTAATTGTATGGAAAAGCACATTAATCATTTGGTGATTGAACAATTGCGCAAAGATGATTACCAGGAATTGTTAAGCGCCATGAAAGCAGCCTATCCGGGATGGCAGGGAAGTTATTGGAGCATGCAGGCGATAGAAAAATTGATCGAGCAGTTTGGGGAAGGCTAATTTGTAGTTAAGGCTGACGGCAGAGTAGTGGGA
>JAEZJD010000108.1 GCA_023436425.1 Bacteroidota bacterium
CTTCACCGTCATCGTAAACTCTTCGAATAACTGGATCGGCAGATCATTGTTGCATCGGTCGCAGGTTACTTCCGCCTTACCACCAATTTCAAACCGCAGCCGGAGAAACCCATTATTTTTTTCCAGCAACAACTTCACATTAGCTTCAGCTTTCTCGAAATCCTGATCGCCGTATTCCTCAAAGAACCTGTCGTCAACTTTATAGTTGAACTCGTGAACTCCAGGCTTTAACCCCACAAACGCTATCTCAAATTCACGCCTGTTGCTCATCTTTCGCGGTTTAGCACCAGTCCTAAAGCTTAGGATGGGGCGCAAAGGTAAAGGAAATAGCAGTAAAAGGAGTAATTTGAGCAGACATTTTAACGAATTCCCCTCTGCTGCGCATGTTGAAAAGCTTCCGTGATCCCTTCCTGATCCTGTTGCTTGTAATGGCAATTCTCGTCAGAGTTTTTGAAGGAAACGAAGCCTGGGTGGAGCAATTTTATTCTTCTGCTTTTTACCCGCAATGGTCGTCAGTCCTTCGGTTTTTGTTTGGATGGATTCCGTTCAGCATCGGCGATGTTCTGTACTGCATTGCGGGCTTCTGGCTGATCATAAAAATGATTCGCCTGTTCCGGATCCTGAAAGAAAAACGTTTAAGATCCAAACTGACACCGCCGTTTTTTGTGGGCTATTTGAAGCTTGTCTTACTGGTGTACATTATTTTTTCGGCGTTCTGGGGCGTTAATTATTTCCGGCAGGGGATTGCATCGCAACTGCAGCTGAATGTGCAGCCGTACACAACCGCAGAGCTTTACTCGCTTGCCGTTCTGTTGCAGCAGAAAGTAAACTTTTTTGCCGGGCAGGTAACGGCTGAAAATAGAAAACATTTTCAGAAGAGCAGAACCCTTTTTGATACCGCATCGGCCTGTTACAAGAAAGCCGGGGACGCGTATCCGTTTCTGCAATACCGGCATCAATCAATCAAGCCTTCCTTCTTCAGTGGTGTGGGGCACCTGTTTGGGTTCACCGGATATTATAATCCCTTTTCAGGCGAAGCACAACTCAATCATACTGTTCCGGTTTTTCTGCGACCCTTTATTGTGCTACACGAAATCGGTCACCAGCTTGGGTACGCCAAAGAAAATGAAGCCAGCTTTGTAGCCTATTTAAGTTGCTCAAATTTCAACAATGCCGATTTTGCCTACTCGTTATATTTTGAGTTGTATCGTGATGCCACGCTTCAATTGCAGAACAGGATCGACTCCGCACAGCTCCAACTTTTAAACCAGCGGCTCCATCCCCAGGTGAAAGCCGACAACAAAGAGCTGCACGATTATTTGTTGCGCCACAGAAATTTCGTAGAGCCGTTTATTACGAAAATATACGACCGCTACCTTCGTCTCAATAATCAGCCGAACGGAAAAGCTACTTACAGCGAGGTGCTCGTTTGGCTGATTGCCTATTTAAAAAAATATGGGCTGCAGTCGCTGTAATCACGCACATCTAAAATGCCATCCGCAAAAATTACTTTTGGAGAATGAAAGTTGCGTTTGATAAGTATGCAGACGGGTTAGCGCCTGCCATTGTGCAGGATTACCGCACCCAAAAAGTATTGATGCTCGGATTCATGAACCAGGAAGCATTGACAAAGACGGAACAAACGGGATTGGTCACGTTTTTCAGCAGGTCCAAAAAAAGGCTTTGGACAAAAGGAGAAGAAAGTGGTAATCATCTGAAGCTGCGCCAAATTTTGGTCGATTGCGATAAAGATTCCTTGCTGATAAAGGCTGAACCTACAGGACCTGTTTGCCATACCGGCGCCGACACGTGCTGGAGCGAAAAAAATCATAAAGAAGATTTTTTATTTTACCTGGAGCAAATAGTTGAGCTACGCAGAAACAGCTCAGATGAAAACTCATACGTGAGAAAGCTTTTCGTAAAGGGGTTGAACAAAATTGCACAGAAGGTTGGCGAAGAAGCTGTGGAGCTTATCATAGAAGCAAAGGACGTTAACCAAGAGTTATTTTTGAACGAAGCAGCAGACCTTCTTTTTCATTATATTGTATTATTGCAAGCGAAAAATTGCTCCTTATCCGACGTGATCAGCGTACTCGAAAACAGGCACCAACACAGATAGTATGAAACACATTTTCTTTACCCTTTTATTTCTCCCTTCGCTTCTTTTTGCGCAGCAAAAAGGTTTTGTCATTACCGGAAACATAGCGGGACTGGCAGATGGTAAAGTGAAGATTACGTCGATTAACGATACGTCGAAAGTGCTGGCGGCAGGTGATGTAAAAGGCGGTGTTTTTACTCTGAAAGGTGATGTGCCTGAGCCGAGCCTTTACTGGATTACGCTTCCCAACGAACAGGCTCAGTATATTTTTATGGAAAATGCGGCTATTAAAATTTCAGGCGATAAAAAAAATATCAAGAACATTAAGATTGAAGGTTCTACCTCGCACAATGAATTTTTGGAGTTTCAGAAAATTTTCAATCCGCACATTCTCACGTTGAATACACTGGCCGCCCAAATGCAGCAGGAAACAGACCAGAAAAAGAAAGAGGCAATTCTGAAGCAGTATCAAACAGCTGTGGGCAATATGAATGCAGAGGTGACAAAATTTGTTGCTGCGAAGCGATCATCGTACGTTTCCCCTTTCCTCCTGTTCACTACCGCTTCTGTTGCTGAGAGCCCTGCTGAACTACTAAGGCGTTTTGAAATGCTGGATCAAAAGGTGCAACAAACTGAAACGGGGAAAAACCTTAGAAACTACATCAGCTATATTTCCATCGGCTCCATTGGTTCTGAAGCTTTGGACTTTACGCAAAACGACACCGCAGGCACTCCTGTAAAACTTTCATCACTCCGCGGTAAATACGTATTAGTAGATTTTTGGGCCAGCTGGTGTCGCCCATGCAGAATTGAAAATCCTAACGTGGTAAAAGCATTTAATAAGTTTAAGGATAAAAACTTCACCATCCTTGGCGTTTCTCTCGATCAGGCGAAAGACAATTGGACAAAAGCGATTGAGAATGACAAATTAACCTGGACGCATGTAAGTGATCTGCAGGGATGGAACAATGCTGTCGCTGTTCAATATCACGTTCAAAGTATTCCTCAAAACATCCTGCTCGACCCCAACGGAAGAATTGTTGCAAAAGACCTTCGCGGTGAAGACCTTGAGAAAAAACTTTGCGAACTGATTGGTGGATGTAACTAAAGCTGCACTTCTTCAGCAAACGATTTCGTCTGCAACGCTGATGCTGCCTCCTTCAAAAAGTTAGGAAGTACATGCGCATAAGTCCACATGATTTTGTCAGGATCATTTAACTGCTCAATCATACTCTCCCACTTTTCTTCACCGTGGGTTTCTATAACGATCTTCTTTTTTTCTTCTGTCTGCAGGTAAATGCTCATACCCGTAGCATCTGCTTCGGGATGAAATTGCGTGCCGATCATGTAATCGTTTAATCTTATTCCCATTATTGCCTGGGCATACGGCACATGAGGACGATACTTTTCAATGCACAAAATTCTGGCACCCATCATTTCCAACCGCGACCAATCCGGCTGCGTCACCTGGTAATCGCGACTGTCCACAACATAAAAGGGATCGTTCAGTCCGTGAAAAACAGAGTCTCTCTGACCCTCCAGGGTTACATGCACGGGAAAAACGCCGAAAGCAGTGGATTTCCTTTTCGTGAGCTCACCAACATTATAATGGCGGCACATCAGCTGAAAAGAATGACAAATGAAAAAAACAAACTTCTTCTTTCTTTTTTGCGGATCGCTATTCCAATTTTCAACCTGCTCAAGCCAGCTGAAGTAGGCAGTTTCCCATTCTGAGCCTATGCTTTCGAGCGGACTGCCCGGGCCACCACTTGAAAGGTAAACGTCGTAAGAAAGATCAGGCACTTCGTTCTTCAGCCGCACATCAAATTCATCGAATTCCAACTGCACGTCGTGGAATTCGCTCCACTCATTGAGAATCTGACGGATGCAGCGCATTCCCTGATTGGGCTGACCCTCATACAAATCTAAAATAGCAACACGCAACATAATTACTTTCGAATGGCTTCAAACATACAATTCTACTCTTCAATTACAAACCGTTTGCCATGAAAGATGCACACAGCCGGTGTATAAAATTTTTAAGCGATTAGAAACGGCAGATGATGAAGAATTTGTTGTGATCGTTGTTTTAATCGCAACTTAAAATCGACAGTGCAGAAACGCAGACGCAGGAACAGTGGTTTTAATGGAAGACGCTATTCAACATTGTTTCAGCTACAAGCAAATTTCCTTTTGCATTCAAATGCACACCATCAGTGGTTAAAATGCCCCTGTCCTTATTTTCAGCATTGTTGGCAGAAATATATTCCAGGAACATCTTGCGAAAATCTATCAGCGGACAACCGTTTTTTTGAGCAATGCTGCGAATAATGTTAGAATATTTGTTCAGATCGCCATCCTGCTCATTGCTCATGTCATTCTTTTCGCCAATCGTTGCAGGGGTGCAGATAAACACCTGAATATTTTTTTCTTTCAGCTTTGCAATAATGGCATTATAAAACTTTTCGAACTTGTCCGCATCGGTTCCGGTTCCCAGCAGACGTTTATGCCAAACATCATTCACCCCAATCCAGATGACGACAACATCGGAATTTTTTGCAATCACATCATTTTCCAATCGCAAATACAAGTCGTAAACTTTGTTACCGCTTACGCCGGCGCCTGCTAATTCAAAGGTTTTGTCCCATCCTTTCTGCTGAAGCAGTGAGTCAAGTTTTTTGATGTAGCCGCCAGGCTTCACACCCAGTTCCGTGATCGAATCGCCGAAAAACAAAACTTTTTTCTTTTTCTGCATATTGAAACCAGATAATGCTGCAGCAAAGACAAGCAGTAATATGTATTTACTTTTTCTCATAAACTTTCGATCCGTTTACATATGTGGCAAGCACTTTTGCGTTTAATGCCTCTTGCGCCGGCACCTTCATCAGGTCGCGATCCAGAATGATGAAATCGGCGAATTTTCCTTTTTCGAGACTTCCTTTTTCATTTTCTTCAAAATTGCTTTTCGCGGCCCAGATGGTCATTCCGCGCAGCGCATCTTCCCGGGAAAGCGCATTCTCTATTTGATAACCACCCTTAGGATATTGCTTTGCGTCGATCCGGAATACAGCAGCATAAAACGTCTTAAAGGGAGAAATATCTTCAACAGGGAAATCAGTGCCCAATGGTATCCATCCATTCTCATTTTTAAGTTGCTTAAAGGCATACGCTCCTTTCACCCTTTCCGGGCCAAGCCGCTCGCCTGCCCAGTACATATCCGATGTGGCATGTGTCGGCTGCACCGACGGAACAACGCTGTATTTACCAAATAGATCAAAGTCTTTTTCATTCACCACCTGTGCATGCTCAATTCTCCACCTTTTGTCATTCTTACCTTTCAAATACTTGCCATAAATAGTCAACATAGTTCTGTTGCCCGAGTCGCCGATTGCATGCGTGCACATTTGAAAGTTGAGCCGGTCAATTACATTGGCAACAGAGTCAAAATGTTTTTGACTGCTCAGCAAAAATCCATACCAGTCCGGCCGGTCTGAATAAGGCTGCAACAAACATGCACCCCGCGAACCAAGAGCTCCGTCCGCATACACCTTGAATGAGCGAACATTCAGGTAATCCGTTTTTATTTTCCCTCGTTGCGATGCGAATCGATAATTGCCGGGATCATCGCTCAACATGGCATACACACGCATCTTTAATAGTCCTGCTCTTTGCAGACTGTCGATACCCAGAACGGCCTGATAGCTTAGCCCGCAGTCATCTACAGTGGTGAGCCCAACTGCAAAACAGTTTTGCTGCGCTTCCAACAATGCATTTTTAGTCTGCTCAAGTGAAGGGGCGGGAATTTTCGACGATACCAATCCCTGGGCGTTGTCAACAAGAATGCCTGTGAGCACACCTTTCTTTACTTCAATTTCTCCGCCTTCAATCTTTTGTCCTGCTTTCACATGGGCAATGTTCAATGCAAGTTGGTTCGCGATCGCTGCATGACCGTCAATCCGCGTCAGCAAAACAGGGTTGTTTGGAAAAATATCATCAAGCTTTTCTTTCGTGGGAAATTGCTTCACCTCCCAATCATTTTGATCCCATCCTCTCCCGGTTATCCATTCACCGGGTTGGATGTTTTTTTCTGCAGCAAATGCCTGCAGTTTCTTCAAGATATCATCCCAGCTTTTTGTGTCAACCAGGTCCGCGCGATGCAGGGAAAGTCCGTAACTGAAAAAATGTGCGTGTGCATCGATAAAGCCCGGATATATAAATTTATTGCCTGCATCCACCACCTCATTCGCTGTGTATTTTGATGAAAGCACTGACCAGTCGGCCACAGACACGATCCTACCGTCTTTTATAGCCATAGAATTGGCTACGGAAAATCGCTGATCCACTGTATAAATAACACCATTGCGAACGATAAGATCAACTTTTGTTTTTTGAGCCAAACAGTTGGCTACTAAGGTTAATGCAGCAATGAAAACGAAAAAATGTTTCATAGACACTTTGTACTAATTTTTACTGAGCACTGGCTACTCCGTGTGCAAACTTTTCAGGATGTTTTTTGTTGAAATCTGTTTTGTCCTGGAACGCCGTTGCCGCTTCAAGAATAGACGCTTCGTCGTACAGATTTCCTATTAATGTGATGCTGAGTGGCGAACCTGATTTGTTGAAGCCAATCGGCAAACAGACCACGGGGTTACCCGTGAGGTTGGTAATGCTCAATTGGTTGCCTACGAATGTTGGAACAATAACAACGTCGTAGTTGCGCATAAACTCCTGAACCGTTTTGCCAAGAGCGTAGCGGTATCGATTGGCATTAATGTACTCTACGGCCGGAATGAGGCGGGCAGCCCTAAATGAATTAGGCCAAAAGCCTTTGTCCTGCCGTTCAATTAAATCGTCGCGATTGGTGCGGGTCAATTCATCGAAAGCGGCTGCTGACTCCGCATTTAAAATAGTGCTCACCAAATTGCCGTTGTACACAGCCGAGTCGGGAAACGTTACAGGCTTTAAATCAATCCCCATTGATCTATAGACGTCAAGCACCTGCCATTCCGGAGCATCTTTAGGCAGCCGGCGAAAGTAATTTTCTGCGTAGGCAAACCGCAGCTTTTTCACATCTGCTTTTTGTTTGTAATTGAAGGCGTGGTCAACGGCGCCGGGATCTTTGCCATCGGTGCCTTTGATGTAGTAATAGACGATTGCATCATCTTCAGCGCTTCTGCAAATTGGTCCAGCCTTGTCCAGGCTCCAGCACAAAACCATTGCGCCGCTGCGACTTACGGTTCCGAATGTCGGTCGCAGTCCCGTGGCGCCGCAACGTGTGGATGGAGAAACAATGGAACCAAGCGTTTCCGTACCAATGGTAAAAGGCAACAATCCGGCAACGACGGAAGCGGCAGAACCTGCAGATGAACCGCTGGAACCTTCCTTTAAGTTCCAGGGGTTTTTTGTTTCGCCACCAAACCATTTGTTATTAAAAGCGAGGGCGCCCAGCGAAAGCTTTGCACATAGAACAGCTCCTGCATCTCTCAATTTCGTATATATATAAGCGTCATACTCCAGCATTTGATCTTTGTACGGAGTTGTGCCCCAGGTGGTTTTATAACCCCTCACCGCAAAAAGATCTTTTAAGCCGTATGGAATGCCGTGCAGCGGTCCTTTGTACAATCCCTTCCTTATTTCTGCATCTGCCTGTTTTGCCTGTACCATTGCCAGCTCCTCAGTCAACGTGATCACAGATTCTAACGTGTCGCCCCACTTTTTCAGTCGATTTATAAAATATTGCGTGAGTTCAACAGAGGTGATTTTTTTATTCTTTATAAGAGACGCGAACTGAAGAATGGAATAAAACGCCAGGTCATCTTTGTTTTTCGGTAACGAAACATTAGCCGGGATTGACCAAACGATTGTTTGCTGGTTCACCGGAATCTTGTAACCAAATGGTGCGGGTTGAAAAGCAAACGGGAACGGAAGATCGTTGGATGGCAATTGCTGATGCATCCTGGAAAAGTTTCTTTTCGCCTGCACGATGCTGCCGATCATCGAGTCAGCTTCAGATTCAGTGAATTGCAGATCGTACAGCGCACCCACTTGCTGCAACAACCTGATGGTGTCATTATGCGTTTGGCCAAAACAGTTAACGGATATAAGAAGAGAAAAAATGAACAGTTTTTTCATAAACGAAGTGTGGGTGCCCAAAGTAAAATAAAACTCATTAACTTTTCCCAACAAAATCAACTGCTATGAAGTATCTGGCGCCATTCTGTTTGCTCATTGTTTTGGTATCGTGTGCATCTGATAACACCGAAGGTTCCGGCGCAGCAACGCCGGTTTCAAAATATTTCAATTATGATGACACCGGTGTTCAGTCAGCCGGAGTCCGGATGATTCCGATAAAAGCCCCGGTCGGAACATTTAATGTTTGGACCAAACGATTTGGTAATAATCCCCGGATAAAAGTTTTGTTGCTTCATGGCGGACCGGCAATGACGCACGAGTACATGGAATGTTTTGAAACATTCTTTCAACGGGAAGGATTCGAGTTTTATGAGTATGATCAACTGGGTTCGTATTACTCAGATCAGCCTACAGATAGCAGCCTCTGGACAACCGAACGGTTTGTGGAAGAAGTGGAACAGGTTCGGCAGGCGCTCGGTGCCGACAAGACAAATTTTTATATTCTTGGAAATTCCTGGGGGGGCATTTTGGGAATGGAGTATGCGCTCAAATATCAGCAGAACATGAAAGGACTGATCGTTTCGAATATGGTAGCCAGTGCGCCTGAATACGGCCGATATGCAGCAGAAGTTTTGGCGAAACAAATGGATCCAAAGGTGCTTGCAGAAATACGTGAGATCGAGAATAAAAAAGATTTCAACAATCCGAGATACATGGAACTGCTACTTCCAAACTTTTACCACGAACATTTGATGCGGCTGCAACAATGGCCCGATCCGCTGCAGCGATCTATTAAACATTTGAACCATGTTGTTTACAACATGATGCAGGGTCCATCCGAATTTGGCATTAGTGGAAGGCTGGCCACGTGGGACATTAAAAACAGGTTGCATGAGATAACTGTTCCCACTTTGATGATCGGCGCGAAACACGACACCATGGATCCAAAGGCCATGGAAGAGCAGAGCAAACTAGTAAAAAATGGAAGTTATTTGTATTGCCCTAATGGTAGTCATCTATCCATGTGGGATGATCAAAAAACATATATGGATGGCGTGATAAGCTGGATTAAAAAAGTGGACGGCAACGGCCGGTAATTTTCCCTGCGCAGAACGATACCCGGGTCGTACAATTACAGATCTGACAAAAATTGAGCTTGTATGTAGTCGGCAACTGCTGTCGTATTGTTCGTTTTCTCATACACTGCCAACTGGCGGTCGGCTCCCGTTCCTATCTCAAGTATTTTTTGAACAACAGCAAGCCTGTCGCGGCTTCCAAGGTGATCTACAACATCGTCAACAAAATCGAGCAGCTCGTAAATCAGTACCCGTGTATTTACTTCCTCCTCTTTTCCAAAATCAATCATGTAACCATCAATTCCATACCTGCTCGCCCGCCATTTGTTTTCGTTTAGCAATGCCCGTGAGTATTGCATGAAATTTAGATTTTGGGCTTTAAGCTTGTAGATTTTTGCACAGACGGCCTGGAACAATGCCGCAAGTGTTATTGTTTCGTCTACGGTCAACGCCACATCACATATTCTGAATTCAACAGTGTTGAAAAAAGGATGCACACGGAGGTCCCACCAAATTTTTTTCGCATTGTCAATGCTGTTTGTTTTAATAAGCATCTTAACGTAGTTGTCGTATGCTTCGATGCTTTCAAATGCATCGGGAATTCCGGTACGCGGAAACTTATCAAACACTTTGGTGCGGAATGATTTGTATCCCGTAAGCCTTCCTTCCCAAAAAGGAGAATTGGTGCTCAGCGCATAAATGTGTGGTAGAAAATATCTGGTGGAATTTGCAATGTGATTCGCCATTTCACGGCTCTCCATGCCCACATGCACATGAAGCCCGAATATCAAATTGCTGCGGGCAGCTTCCTGCAGTTCATTTACAATTTCGTTGTAGCGAATGTGATCCGTGATTAGTTGGCTTTCCCAATGACTGAACGGATGCGTGCCTGCTGCTCCTGTTGCAAAACCAAGGCTTGCTGCTATTTCAGAAATCGTCTTGCGAAGAAGAGAAACGTCAGCATGCGCTTCTTCAATATCGTTGCAAATATCAGTTCCGACCTCCACTACCGCCTGGTGCATTTCCGCCTTCACCTTATCCTTTATCATTTTCTGGCCTTCATGCACAATTTTTTGCTCATGACTCTTCAATTCTTTTGTTTGTGGATCGAGCACCATGTACTCTTCTTCCACACCGATCGTAAACGTTTTATAGTTTAGATGTCCCATATTTTACTAATCTGCAGTTCCGAACCATTTTCAAATTAACAACAAACAATGTGGATCTACTTCATTTTTGCAGGAGTTGAGTACGGCGGATGTTTCACTACCGGCCAGGGTTCTTTTTCCAACAACTTAAGTGCTTCAGCAACTCCCCGTTCCAATTGTTCATCGCGACCCTGCGCCACAGCTTTTGCCGAAACATTTACCTGAATATCCGGAGCTATTCCCATGTTTTCTGCAATCCATTTTCCTTCTTTCGGATCAAAGATCGCATTGTCAGGAGCAGTCATTGCACCATTATCGATCCATGGATAATGCACCGATGATTTGACTAGTCCGCCCCAGGTTCTTGTGCCAATCAGCGGACCAACCTGCTGATGCCTGAATACCCATGGGAAGAAATCTCCGCCGGAACCGGCAAGCTCATTGATCAACAGAACCTTTGGTCCGAGAATACCAGCCGGCAAGCGCAACGCTTCTCTGCCTACCGCTTCGTTTGTAATCGCTGCACGCAAGCGTCTTACCATCAGATCAACCATATAATCGTCCAGTGAGCCCCCGCCGTTGAATCTTTCATCAATTACTGCACCTTGTTTGTCCTGCTGCGAAAAAAAGTATCGGTTAAAGGCATTGAAACCTGCACCACCCGTGTTAGGCACCCACACGTATGCTAATTTTCCTTTCGACAGTTCGTCCACCTTTCGGCGATTGTCTTCAATCCATGCTAACTGGCGCAAGCCATTTTCATTATCGATTGGCTGCACTTTTATCGTCCACGCACCATCTGTTGATGGTTTGTTATTCACCAGCAAGATAGTTTGCATCCTCGCAGATCCATTCAGTAATTCGTACGGATCTTGCGCTGTTGTGAGCGCATTTCCATTCACCGCTAAAATGTAATCGCCGGCGGATACTTTAAGATTAGGTTGATCGAGTGGCGCAACGAGACCGGGATTCCAACTTTCTGTTGTCAAAATCTTTTCAATTTTCCACCTGCCATTTTCGGCAACAAGGTCTGCACCCAGCACGCCAACACGCGAAGTATCTACCGCAGGGAAATCGCCACCAAAAACAAAGCTGTGCCCCACCGATGTTTCGCCACCTAATTGATCGAGCAGGTAATTGAGATCTGCACGATGACGGATGTAAGGAATTAATGGAGCATATTGGGTCCACACCTCCTGCCAATCGCGACCGTGCATGTTTCTGTCGTAGAAATAATCACGTTGATAACGCCATGCTTCGGAAAAGATTTGCTTCCATTCATCGAGACGATCCACTTCCATACGCAGCGTTACAGGCACTGCGCCTTCATTTGGTGCGGCCGGTTTTGCTGTAGATACTACCCGCCACGGCGGACCGGATTTGAATAATAGTTTTTCTCCATTCGCCGAAACGGCAAACTGCGACCCACCATCGACTAACTTATCATTTTTCTTTTCTGCAACAGTGTATTTGCTAATAGACGAACCTGAAACGATCAGCACGGAGCCTTTCGGACCGGCAAGCAGATAGTCGTAAGTTCCAACAGGCACCGGCATCGCGACGATTCGCCTGTCCATTTTGTCCCAATCGATCCGAACGCCTTTAAAGCTGCTTGTGTCCTTTGTCGCGGGTCGGGTACTATCCGGCTCTTCATCACTTTTTAACGGGAAAGGATTTTGTTCCTCTTTGCGCAGCAATGTCATATACACGCCAAACGTGGGCCGCGCTTGCTGTGCACTTGTATTGGCCCAACCCGAACCAAGTCCCACGTTCGTGCTCGCAAGAAAATAGAGATAACGGCTGTTTAAATCCCACACCGGTGAAATAGCATCTGCGAGAGGATCGCTCAACGGTCTGGTTGTTTTTCCATCCGCAGACCAAACCATTATTCTTCGAAAATTATTTGGAGCTGATTTCGTGTATGCTAAATACTTGCTGTCCGGTGACCACGTAAGTGCCATGTTCCCGCGGTCCAGATTAGTGCCTCCGGTATCAATGGTCATTATATTCCCAGATGCTACGTCAAGAACTTTGACCTTCACAGCATTATCTGTAAATGCAATGGCTTTTCCATTGGGCGACCAGGTTGCATCCCAACCCAGTTTGCTTTCTCCCAAAGAAATCTTCCGTGGTTCTTTGGTTCCTTCCTGGTCAGTGATGTACAAGGCGTAGTCTTTTCCGTCTTTATCTGAGAACCAGGCAATCTGATTTCCTGCGGGTGACCAAATTGGGTTTCGATCTGCAGCACCTGAACTGTGAGTGAGATTTCTGGGATCTCCATTTTCAACAGGTACTGTAAGCACTTCTCCGCGGGCCTCCATCAGAATGCGTTTACCGCTGGGAGAAAGTGACGCACCGGTAATATAGTTCGTTACATTCTCAATTTTTGTTTCAGCCCAAGGAAAATCACCGGTTACGTTTATTTCAAGTTGCCTGCTTTGTCCGGTAGCAGGATCGAGCAAATGCAGGTAGCCGTTTTGTTCATATACTAACTCTTTACCGTTACCCTCCAACCATTTTATATCGATATTTTTTGACTTTGTCAGTTGTCGCAGTGCAGCTGTAGCGGGATTGTAGGCCCATACGTTCATGATAAAGTCGCGATCGGATAAAAAATATATTTCGTTGCTGGACCAAATGGGATTTTTATCCATGCTGCCTTCCCACGGCAACGATTGTTCTGCCAAGGTTTTCAAATCCAAAATTTGCAGTGCCGTATTTTGTCCACCTCTGTAATGGCGCCACTCAACGTCCCAACGGGTAACACGATCAACTACGAGCTTTCCTCCAT